>NZ_JAKUDW010000078.1:0-24391 GCF_022662595.1 Bacillus cereus group sp. BfR-BA-01524
GGAGTAGAAAAACCTAATTTACCAGAACAAGGACAAGGTTCTTCTAATAATCAACAACTTCCAGCTACAGGACACAATACGAATTACGTTCCATTCATCGGTTTTATGCTTCTGTTACTAGGAATACGTTTAAGATTCATGGCTAAAAATAGTTAACGGATGTATAAAAGGCATCAGAGATATACAATCTCTGATGCCTTTTAAATTAATACAGATAAAATGAAAATATCTATATGGAATGATAAATATTTTAAGCTTCAATTACGCTAAGCATTCTGTTTATAAATGCAGCTGCGTGTGCACGTTGTGATGGTCCTTTTGGTACGAATTGATTCAATTCATTACCTTTTACAATTCCATATCCATACACTCTTTGTACTTCTTCTTTAGCGTAAATTAAGTTTTGGTCTACGAATGGTAGTTCAACTTGTTTTGCAAAAATACCAGCGTGTTTTAGAGAACGATCAATCATAATAACAGCTTCTTCGCGTGTAATTGTAGTATTTGGATCAAATGTATTATCACCACGTCCGCGGATTATGCCTGCGCTTGCTGCACGATTAATACCGTCTCTTAAAGATGGGTGTACTTGTTCTAAGTCTGTGAACTTAGCATTTCCACTTGGTAATTGTAAAGCACGAGTAATTAGTGTAGCAAATTCAGCACGCGTTACAAGACGTTCTGGGAAGTACTTGCCGTTCCCTTCTCCTTGCATAATGCCTCTAGCTGCTAATTGACGAATGTCTTGTTCATACCATCCACCTGTAATGTCATCAGTTACGGGATTTTTTTGGTTTTCCTTATAGTATGTTTCAGTTCCTTTTAAGAAAGCATTCCATTGTCCGCGTTGAATCATAAACGCAGGGCAGTTTTTTCCTGACCAAAATTGGTGTTTTTGGACCTTATCTAGAGAAATATTTAAGTCGTTCATTAAATAAGCTGCCAATTTACGGGCATTTTCTACCGCTTTTTCATAGTTTCCATCTTGATTAACGGCAATTTCAATTCCGATAGATTCATAGTTTCCAGTTTTATTTCCAGCATGCCATCCAACTTCATTTACCGGAAGATGTTGATAAATTTCTTTATCATCTACTGTGAAATGCCAAGATGCGGCGCGATCAGCTGTTCCGCGCGCTTGGTTATCTAAGAATTTTGCATGATTTAGAGCATTAGCACCTTTCGCTGTATTAGCCGTTTCGTGAATCGTAATATATTTAGGTACCATCGGGTAGCCAGGGCGAATATCGTCATTTCCTTTTGGGACAATCATTTCTTTAAATGTAACGCCATAAATATTGTTTGTTTGTAGAGATTCCGGAGCTCTCAATAAACTATTTTTAGCAGTACGACTGTTTTTTAATAATGAAGCTTTTGTACCTTCAAATGTAGCAGAAGGTGCATAAATCCATTTTGCTGTTTCGTTTATTTGGACTTTAAACCAATTTCCAGCTTGTTCAGTAGGAGTAATGACTTGTGGTTGTAGTTTCCCTTCTTCTTTAAACGATTGGAACGGAAGGGCATGTATGGAAGCTTCTTCTTTTACGATTAATTTTTGGTTAGATAGTTTATGAATCTCTTGAACTTCTAAGCTATTATCATTGTTATCTATCCATCCAGCGCCAATTGACGTCGTTATGTAGTAAGCATTTCCTTTTTTCTTTGTCGCCGTTACGACTTGTTCTGTAATCTCGATATTCGATTTGTTTTTTAAATCATTCGCGGTATATAATGAATGTTTTTTTGAAGTGTATAGTAGGAATTGGCCAGTAACCTCGATATCTTCTTCATGAGTACTATGCTCATTAACATGCTCTTTAATACTTTTAAAAACTTGATCCTCCGTATATACTTCGGCGGATTTTTCAGCACTCTCTGCAAATGAATAAGTAGGTGCAAGAACAGTTTGTAATGCAAGAGAGAGAGTTAATACACTATAAAATTTCTTTTTCATATTTTTTTTAACACATTAGATTATGGAATCTAGTGTTAACATTCCTCCTTTATATATTGTATTTTCGCTATGTAACGATTTTTTGTACTAATAAATTTTAACAAGAGAAAATCATGATGTCTATATACATGAGCGATATTCATAAAAAGAATTATTTGAAAAAATGTAAGAGAAACAGGTAAAACCTTCTGTATTGACCTGTAAACGCCCTTCAAGTAAACTAAAGAGAGTTTGCAAATGAAAAGGTGATAATGTGTTAATTTCAATTAAAACGTTACAAGATGATCGTTTTTTACGTCCGCTACAAAATATTGGCGGCTTATTTTTTGAAGATAGTACGATTGGATTTGAACAAGAGGAAGCGAATCTGATCGTTGATATACACATTGAGGATAATGTGAAAGCATCCGCTCGATTAACGGATGTTAGCACAGGAAATGTGTATGAAGAAACATTCTCGAAAGATTTATCTGCTTTCACAGATGAAAAAGAGCGTATGAAGCAAGTGAAGCACGTTGTTTCTTATGTATATCTTTCTGTTCTTCAGCAGTTAACTGGACTTGAACAAAGCTGGGGTATTTTAACGGGAGTACGTCCGACGAAACTTCTTCATAAAATGCTTCAAAATGGTATGTCAAAAGAAGAAGCGCATCAAGAACTTCGTGAAAGTTATTTAATTCATGAAGAGAAAATTGAACTTCTTCAGCGTATTGTTGATTGCCAATTAGCAGTTGTTCCGGATTTATACCGTTTGAAAGAAGAAGTAAGTATTTATATAGGTATTCCGTTCTGCCCAACGAAATGTGCATACTGTACATTCCCGGCTTATGCGATTAATGGACGCCAAGGGTCTGTTGATTCGTTCTTAGGTGGTTTACATTATGAAGTTCGTGAAATTGGTAAGTTTTTAAAAGAAAAAGGTGTGAAAGTTACGACGATTTATTATGGCGGCGGTACACCTACAAGTATTACAGCAGAAGAGATGGATATGCTGTATGAAGAAATGTACGAAGCGTTCCCAGACGTGAAAAATGTACGTGAAGTAACAGTTGAGGCAGGTCGTCCAGATACGATCACGCCAGCAAAGCTAGAAGTGTTAAATAAATGGAATATTGACCGTATTAGTATTAATCCGCAGTCATACCATCAAGAGACATTAAAAGCAATTGGGCGTCATCATACTGTAGAAGAAACAATTGAGAAGTATCACTTAGCTCGTGAAATGGGAATGAACAATATTAATATGGACTTAATTATTGGTCTTCCTGGTGAAGGGCTAGATATCTTCAAGCACACGTTAGATGAAACAGAAAAGTTAATGCCAGAATCATTAACAGTTCATACGTTATCATTTAAACGTGCTTCTGAAATGACGCAAAACAAACGTAAATATAAAGTAGCAGGTCGCGAAGAAATTACAGCGATGATGCACGAAGCAGAAGAGTGGACGCAAAAGCATAATTACGTACCATATTACCTATATCGTCAAAAGAATATTTTAGGTAACTTAGAGAACGTTGGTTATGCAATGCCGACGCAAGAAAGTATTTACAACATTGTCATTATGGAAGAAGTACAATCGATTATCGGACTTGGCTGTGGTGCATCAAGTAAATTTGTTCATCCGAAGACGGGAGCAATTACGCACTTCGCGAATCCGAAAGATCCAAAATCATATAACGATGGCTTCGTAAAATATACAGAAGATAAACTGGAAATTTTAGAAGAGCTATTCGCATAAGAAGAAAGAGGTTGTTCCGAGTCGGAACAACCTCTTTTTATTCTGCAGTAACGGGGGGCGATTATATCTTGTCAGTTTTTGTCGGTAAGTCGATATATTCGGAAAATTGCTGATATAATTTCATTTACCGTCTAGCGGCACCGTATGTAAAACTATGTCGATAATAATCAGAAAAATTAGTCAAAACATTGAAGGACAATGTCTACTTATGGACGAAATGATAGATTTATGAAAGAGAAAAGGGGGAAATTGTTGGCATGTACATGACGATAGGGAGAATTTTTGATTTATCTGTTGGTAAGTATCCGAATAAAGAGGCGTTAGTGGAACCTGAAAAAAATATTCGCTGGACATATAAACAGTGGGATGCACAAATAAATAAAACGGCGCACGCTCTATTAGAAGATGGAGTAAGAAAGGGAGATACGGTATCTGTTTACTTATATAACTGCCATGAATTTGTAAACGTTTACTTAGCTTGTGCGAAAATTGGTGCAATTTTTAACCCGATTAACTTTCGCTTAAAGGCGAAAGAAGTATCTTATATTCTTCAGGACGCATCCTCGAAAGTCGTTGTCTTTGAAAAAGCAGTTGAGTCAACTGTTGCTATCATTGAACGAGATTTTCCAAATACATCTTTTTGGTCTATAGAAAACGATAAACCTTCCTATGCAAGTTCCTACCATGAAAAAGTGAATGCAGCATCTTCTGAGAAAGTAAATATCGAAATTGATGAAATGGACTTTTGTTCTATGCTTTATACGAGCGGTACGACAGGTCATCCGAAAGGCGTATTACATCGTCATCGTGAAATGGCTGAGCATAGTATGATTTGTACGTATTTCCTAAAATATAATAGAGATAGTGTTGGGCTTGTTGTTGCGCCTTTATATCACTGTGGTGAATTAAATGCCGGAATCATACCACGCATTCAAGTTGGCGGAAAGAATGTCATTTTGCATCATTTTGATACAGACACAGTATTACATACGATTCAAGAAGAAAAGATTACGACGTTCTTTGCAGCACCGACGATGTGGAATATGTTGTTGCAAAAAGATTTAACTCAGTATGGTTTAACTTCAATGAAAATCGGTATATATGGCGGAGCGGCAATGGCACCGGCGTTAGTGAAGGAATGTAAAGAACGTCTTTATATTGATCTTGTTCAAATATACGGAATGACAGAAATGGGACCAGTTGTTGCGTTTCTCGTAGAGGAGGATCAAATTACGAAAGCTGGTTCAGCAGGCACGCCATGCTTTAGCCATGAAGTTCGTATTGTGAAACCGAACGAGGAGGCACCGGCAGAACCAGATGATGTATTACCTCCTTATGAAGTGGGAGAAATTATTTTGCGCGGTCCAACTATGATGGCTGGCTATCATAATCGTGAAGAGGCGAATAAAAAATCGATGTATAAAGGATGGTATCATTCTGGTGATTTAGGATACTTCGATAAGGATGGTTATTTATTCGTTGCAGATCGCGTTGATGATATGGTAATTAGCGGTGGTGTAAATATTTACCCTCGCGAAATTGAAGATTTCCTTCATAGTCATCCCGGTATATTAGATGTGGCGGTACTTGGTGAACCAGATGAATTATGGGGAGAGCGTGTTGTGGCAGTTATTGTGAAGAAAGATGAAACAATAACTGAAGCTGATTTAGAAACGTATTGCAAAGAAAGTGACGAGTTAGCAGATTATAAACGTCCGCGTCATTATTTATTTGTAGATGAACTCCCTCGTAATGCGAGCGGGAAGTTGCAGAAGTTTGTACTGAGGGAGTCGTTGAAAGGTGCGAAAAAATAGAAAATGAAGGATGCCCCATATCTATGGGGTATCCTTCATTTTTCTGTATTAAACAGAAGAAACAATATTTTTGTTAATTCTCATTTCTTCTTGGTGAAGGTTAATTAGCGCATTTGAAATAAGGTGGAAAAACAAAATGGATGTAATGTCCAAAAAGAAAAGACACCTTAAGGTGCCTCTCTCCGACTTGAACCATTTCATTTCATACGAATCGGAATCTATCCGTATTACCATTACCCCTTTGTTATGAGTGTAAACACACACTATAAAGCAGAATCGTCTATATACACTAGATTGTTAGTTCACAAAAGACAAGAGATTTGAGATCAATATCGAAGTGACGCCACATCCCCTATAATAATTGATATGTTACGCCTTTTAAAAGAATCTGCTTTATAGAACGTGCCCATAAGTTATATTTTACTACATGTAATATTCATTTAGTGTATTTTTTAATGAATATGTATAATTACATAAACTGTATGAAAAAAAGAGAGTATACTCTAACATTTTGTAATAAAGATAAAGCCCGCTTACGGAATAGGGGGGCTTTTCTTACTTTTTATAGATATTTATTCCAATTATATTATCAGATGAATCTAAACGAATATAAACGTCAGCTGATAAAAGGTGTGCATTATATATTCGTTGTTTATATGTTGATATCTCGAAGCGTTTTCCATTTAATTCACATTCTAGAATAATCATATCGCCATGTTCTTTCCAATTTATTAATTTAGCAGTTGTATTCATATAAACCTCCTCTGAATCATTTTATGAAAATTAATAGAGATAGTGTGAGAAAGGAGTTTATATAACAAAAAAAGACACCTTAAGTGTCTTTTTTGATTACTATAAAAGTCGTTGAATAAAATAGGTTTCTATTTTTATTTGCGTGAAAAACCTTCTTCATCAAGGTATTCCGCAGCTTCTGGATAAGAGTTGAATGTACCGTCTAAGTTTACACCAGCGTACACGTTCCACATGTCATCCTCTGAAATAAGAGTAAGAATATGACCATCTTCGTTCTGCCATTCTTCTTCTTTCGCAGGTTCTACAGGTGCTACTACTTCTTCTTGTGATAGAAGGTCGATTGATTTCTCAATTACTGAACGTAACTCTTCTGCTGAAAACTCACGGATGTTAACCATACCTTTATCATCCGTTTTGTAACCTTTAATACCGCTTGCATACACAAATCCATTTCCATTTGGGTGTAAATGAAATACAACGTTCTTTTTATCTAAACGACTTTCTTCAAAGTGGAAGTTTACACGTTTTAATGATACGTTCTTTCTTTCTAGTTCTGGGAAAGATTCAATAATCGATAATTTTTCTTCAAAAGTTAGCATAGTGCCTCCAAGTATATAGTAAAAGATTTAATTTGTTCATTATAGCATAGTTGCAATTGTTTCCAAAGATAAGGGGGAAACTTTTCATTGAATACGTTTCCGTCACGAGAATGTAAAAAGTGAACTAACGAATATATCTTTTTAGGTGTACAATGGAACATGGACTTTATACAAAGGTGGTTTTTTTATGTTTCAAAAAATAGCAAAGGAATGTTTAGCGGGATTTACTGTTGCGATTGTTGCGTTGCCACTTGCGATTGCATTTGGTATTGCTGCGACAGGAACGTCTGAGGGAGCGCTTGTTGGATTGTATGGTGCGATTTTTGCAGGTTTATTCGCAGCGTTATTTGGCGGGACACCTGGGCAAGTAACGGGGCCAACTGGACCAATTACCGTTATCGCAACAGGAGTTATTGCGACGCACGGGTTAGAGGCGAGTTTTATTGCCTTTATGATGGCAGGGTTATTTCAAATTTTATTCGGTGTATGTAAGCTCGGTTCTTACGTTCGATATATTCCGTATCCTGTCGTTTCAGGATTTATGAATGGTATTGCATTAATCATTATTTTAGGCGAAATAAAGCACGTACAAAATAGTTTTCTACTTGTTGTGTTAACGATTATTGTAATGATTGTTTCTGGTAAATGGATTAAGGCGATTCCGTCTAGTTTAGTAGCACTAGTCGGTGTGACAGCTTTACTCCCTTTATTTTCTTCTCTACTCGAAGGACTTACAGTAAATTTACCGATTATCGGAAATCTTTCATTAAATAAAGTAATTGAAAAGATTGGAACCATTCCAGAAGCGATGCCTACGCTTCATATTCCATCTTTAAGTGGAACAGGAATAGCAGCACTTATTTTACCAGCGCTTAGTATTGCTTTATTAGGATCGATTGACTCGTTGTTAACATCGGTCGTAATGGATAATGTGACAGGTACACGTCATAAAAGTAATAAAGAGCTCGTTGGACAAGGTATCGGTAATATGATGAGCGGATTGTTTGGCGGATTAGCAGGTGCAGGTGCAACTGTAAGATCTATCGTGAATATAAGAAGTGGCGGTAAAACGGCACTTTCGGCGTGTATGCATAGTGTTATCTTATTTATTTTTATTATGGGGCTTGGTTCGGTCGTACAATATATTCCACTTGCTGTACTATCAGGTATTTTAATTTTAACTGGTATTGGAATGTTCGATTGGGAAAGCATGAAAAAGATGCATGTCGCTCCTAAAGGTGATGTCGTTGTTATGCTCGTAACGATGATTGTGACGGTGAAATTCGATTTAATGATTGCTGTTGCATTCGGTATTATTCTTTCGTTCATCATATATATGGTGAAATGTAAAGAACGTAAAACTTCTATCGTAAAAGAAAGAGAAGAAACGTATACGATTCAAGGACCGCTCTCTTTCTTATCAGTAGATCGTATTTTCTCTACTTTACAAGATGTGAAGTCACCGGTTGTTTTACGTATGAAAGATGTGCGTTATATGGATGTATCAGGAGCTATGGCATTATTAAATTTTGTTGAGCAATCAAATAAAGCAGGGGCAAGTGTAAAGCTTGAGCAAGTACACCCGAGTATTGAAAAAACAATCGTAGTAATAGCGAACGATGAACAGAAAGAACAATTGAAGATCTTAAGTGTTTAGATGGTAATTAGAATATCTCACAATTTTACATACATTATAATGTAGAGTTGTGGGATATTCTTATAATGTTTTTAGTAATATGTACTGCAGTGATAGAGAAGAGCTCTTTTTGAGTAACGAAAACAGTTATAATGTGTACATATAATGGAAGGAATTAGAAATTAGAGTGTGAAGAGATAGGCGTGAATTGGTTCTCTTTTCTATTTTGTAAAAAAAACCAAGTATTCAACCTATAATAAATTTGTTATGATAACCAATGGGATAAAGTGAATTCCTATCGTTTAAAACAATATGTTTGAGAGTATATGTATAAAAGAAAAGAGAAAAAATATGAATAAAACATTTGTAAAAGGAGCAGCGATTTTAACAATTACAACTTTTTTGTCGAAATTGCTTGGTAGTTTTTTTCAAATTCCATTACAAAATATTGCAGGAGATGAAGTGCTCGGTATTTTCCGTCTTGTTTTTCCTGTATATATGATTGCTCTTACATTATCGGTAGCCGGAGTTCCACTTGCAATTTCGAAATTAATTGCAGAGTTGAACGAAAAAAATAAGCAAAAGGAAATTGCGAAATTATTTAAATCAGCGTCAATTATAGGAATAGCATTTGGCGTTTTCGGCTGTTTAGTCATTGTATTATTTTCTATTGAAATTGCAAATATGCTTGGTGGACAAGAAACTAGAATGCCGTTGCTTATTACTTCATTAGCATTACTCATTGCGCCATACATGGCAGTTTATAGAGGGTATTTTCAAGGTTTCGGTGATATGAAACCAACAGGGGTATCACAGGTCATTGAGCAATTTGTACGTGTGTTTTTTATGTTAATAATTGCTTACATACTAGTATCATGGGATAAGAGTAATACTGTTATTACTAGTGGTGCGATGGTTGGCTCTTTTCTTGGAGTCATTAGTTCGCTTATATATTTGCGTATAAAATATAATAGAAGTCCATACTACAATAAAAGCAATTCCTATTCGCTCCGAGATTTAAGAGAAAACGGCAAAAAGATATTGCGGGTATCGATCCCAATCGCTATCGGAGCTTTATCAATGCCACTTTTAAATTTAGTAGACTCGCTTACAATACCGCATGTATTACAAGGATTATCAACAGAAATTCAAGAACAATTTGGAATATACAGTCGTGGTTTTGCATTCACGCAAATAATTGTTATTTTTGCAAGTGCAATTGTATTTCCGTTAATACCACTCTTAACTTCCGCATTGGCCAAAAGAGATATAAATTTGGCGAAAATAACAATTCAAAATACAAATCGACTAGCGCATGTTTTGACAGCACCGTTAACAATATGGTTGATGGCATTAACAGTACCGTTAAATGTCGGATTGTTCACAGACGTAAAAGGCAGTAGTATGTTAACAGTTATGATTGGCAGTTCGTATTTTACTGCGGTTATGGTATTATCAATAGGTGTTTTACAGGGCATTAATCGTTCTGCACAAGCTGCATGGATTGTTATTGGTGCGAGTTGTGTGAAAGTCGTGTTAAACATAATGTTCGTGCAGAAGTTTGGCATAGATGGAGCGGCGTATAGTACATTCATTACTTACGTATTGATTTGTATTGTAAATCATTTGTATATTCGAAGCTATATTGCCTATTCTATTCATTTAAAAAGCTTTTTTGGTGTGCTAGCAATAGCATGTATTTTGGGACTAGGATTGTATGAACTATTTAATGTGATAGATGTTACATCTTCAAGAATTATGACGTTATTATTCAGTGGTATAGCATTAAGTATTACAACCATTTTGTATGGTATATGTGCTTTGAAATTAAAATGGATATCAATAAACAAAATACCATTTTTGAAAAGATAAATATAGAAATTTAATTTTTTATTATAATTCATATGAGCTGATAAAGAGGAAACTATGTAGGGTATCAAGTGTTTAGGTAAGGAATGGGTACTAGTTTATGTTAGATGAAATAAACGGTTACCTAGTTTTGGAGGAGATTTAGGGTGCGTTTAGTCTTATCAGGATATTATGGTTTTTATAATGTTGGAGACGAGGCGATTCTACAATCAATTATTGAATCGTTAAGTAAAGAGAACCCGGATATAGAACTAGTAGTACTATCAAATGATTCTAAATATACAAAGGAAATGTATGGTGTAGAATCGGTAGATCGCTGGGATATAAAAGCTGTTTATCATGCGATCAAAAACAGTGATGGAGTTATTAGTGGTGGCGGGAGCCTTCTTCAAGATCAGACAAGTACGAAGAGTATTCTATATTATACGGGTATTATGGGACTCGCTCGATTATTAAAAAAGCCGTATTATATTTATTCACAAGGAATAGGTCCAATTACAAAAGGATATAATCGTCTATTAGTAAAATGGAACTTGTCAAAAGCTTCCTATGTATCAGTTCGAGATGAGGATTCGTTTTTATATTTAAAAGAACTTGGTATAAAAAACGATATTGAAATTGTTCCAGACCCTGTTTTAACATGGAAACGGACAAAACAATCGGATTGGTTGCAAAAGCATTCGATACATGGAAAAGTAATCGCGGTTAGTGTGCGTTATTGGAATGCAAAAGAAGATTATATAAAAAAATTAGCTGCGGCATTAAAAAAATTAAAGCAAGAAGGATACCAAATTTTATTTGTTCCAATGCATGAGCCATTTGATCAAAAAGCTTCGCGTGAAGTAGTAGACTTAATGGGAGAAGAGACGTATATGCTTCCATATAAAATGGATATCGACGAGAAAATATTCATTTTATCACAATGTTCATTACTAATTGGTATGCGTCTTCATGCACTTGTTTTTTCTGCTGTAGCCAAAACTCCAATGGTCGGGATTTCATACGATCCGAAAATTGATTCGTTTTTAAGTCAAGTGAATCAGCCTGTTATAGGAAGTGTGGATGGCGAATGGAGTGCTGAGTATTTATATGAAATTGCGAAAAAGCAATTAATGCAACAAGGAACTGTGCAGCAAGAGCTACAATTAACAATAGATGAGCTTCGGTTGCAAGGCAAACAGGCAACAAAGAAACTCATTGATCATATGGAAAAAGGCACTTTATTAAAAAAGTAAAGTGTCTTTTGTTTTGAATTTAATGAAAATTCTAATTAAAAAACGTTTTATTTTAATTCCTATTTATTATGCTAAAATGATTGTGATTATTATATAATCAAATTTGTGATAATAAATTCGTAGATTACGAGGAGGATAACCTTGAAGACTTTTTCAAAAGGTATAACAGCAGTGGCATTAACGGGATCATTACTTTTAACTCCTATTTCAAGTTATGCGGCAAATGATGATATTACAGGACATATGTTTGAGACGAATATGCGCTCACTTATTACTAAAGGAGTTTTAATGGGGTATGGAGACAATGTATATGCGCCTGATAAATTAGTAACAAGAGCAGAGTTTGCTACATTCATAGCAAGGGCTTTAAATTTACCGAAAGCTGATTCGAATTTCGAGGATGTGCCGAAGACTTACGGTTTATATGATGGTGTAAGTAGAGCATATGGAGCGAAAATTATTAATGGTCGTACGAACGAGACATTCTCACCAAATGATGTGATTACACGTGAAGAAATGTCGATAATGGTAAAGCGAGCGTTAGACTATAAAAATATTAAAGTAGCTGTAAGTCCGCTTACCTTTACTGATAAAGATAGTATTAACTATAAAGAGCATGTGCAAGTTATGGTGGCTACTCAAATTATTAAAGGGTATCCAGAAGATAATACATTTAGACCACATTTATCAGCTACAAGAGGGATGGCTTCAGCTATGTTGGATCGCATGCTTCAGACGATTGAAAAAAACGGAAATAGCAATCCTGTAGAAACTAAGAAATATGTTGTGACAAATGTAAGAGAAAACGGAACAGAGCAAGAAGTAGAGCGCTATAATACGTATAAAGAAGCGGTTACGGCTGCTCAAAATAAAGGTATGAATGCGGTAAAATACGAGAACGAATTTTTATGGATTAAAGATGGTTTTGCAAGTGCGAAAAGAATAACTGGGCAAAACATCATTAATATTTATGATGAGAATTTGTCAACAGTATATACGTATATTCAGTATGGAACAGAATTGAAAGTGTTAGAAGTTGGCGAAGATCGTGTGAAAGTTCAACTTTCTGGTTTGACAGGTTATGTGAAGAAGAATGAAATTACTTTAATTCCTACAAATGAAATGAAACAGTCGTCTTATTATGTGAAATCAGATGGATATTTATACCATAAATATTATACATATAATACAAGTTCACCTGGATATACAGAATTTAGATATGGTGTGGCACCTTCTTTCATGAAGCAAGGACAGCAAATGTATAGTGTAGATGGAAAGACATTCGGAGACGAAACTTTCTATCAATATTTCAATTATTTATCATTACGTTCGAAAACAGATTATACAGCTGAACAACTAGATAGTTATGTGAAATCGATTAAGCCAGACTCTCCATTAATTGGTTTAGGAAAGAAATTTAAAGAAGTAGAAAGCAAGTATAATGTAAATGCATTATTCTTATATTCATTAGCAATTCATGAAAGTTATTATGGAACAAGCGCTCTTGCAAAAGACAAAAATAATTTATTTGGTTTAAAAGCAACAGACGATAGTCCATATGGTAACGGAGAAGCATTCAATTCAAAAGAAGATTGTATTGAACATGCAGCAAAATTATACATGAATGAAGGATATTTAAATCCAGGACATTGGCGTTATACAGCAACATATACAGGTGATAAAGCTGCTGGTTTAAATGCGAAATATGCATCTGATGCGAATTGGGGTAAAAAAGTAGCGGGGCATATGAACCGTTTTGATTCTTATTTAGGTAAAAAAGAATACAACAAGTACAAACTTGCACGTGTGATGAATAACGTGGAAGTGAAAAAGAATCCTAGTATATCAAATGAGCGACTGTATCGTTTAAATACAAATGTAGTTGTTACAGTTACTGGTGAAGAAATAATAAATGGAAAAGCGTGGGTTAAAGTTATTTCAGATAATCCTACTGTAACAGAAGCGTATATTGCAAAAGAAAGCTTAGAGTACGTAAAACATTAATTAAATAAAAAAGAAGGTGCTACTAATATTTCGTAGCACCTTCTTTTTTATCCCGCATTAACGGGCAGTAATCCCCCACCTCAAAATTCAGTGGAAGCAAGGAAGTTAGGTGGGGGATGAACTGCCCGTAAAAGCCCGATTGGTTCAACTAATAATCAGTGGGGGATGAACAAAACCCCCACTGATTAAAGTTTCACTTTATTCAATTTCAAAATCAACAATGATATAAGCGAGTATAACAACGAAGAAAATACTAACGGCTGGCGCTGTTAATACGTGGCCAGACATAAAGCCAATGCCAAGTGATAGAATGAGTGTGCTCGCTAATAGCATATACTTTACGGTCATGGTTTTCTTAAAGTTTGTGATCATGCGGATGAATAATTTAATACCGAAGTATAGAAGTGGTATTAAGTAAATAAGGAAACCGACAATTCCAAAGGCGAAAAATAGGTCATGGAAGTCCATTTCAATTAATTTAATTTTATCTGTGTAGTTACCAGCGTAACCCATTCCGAATAGTTTTTGTGAAAGCGGTGCGTCTTTATAGTACTGTTTGTATGTTTTTAAGAATTTGTCGCGATCACTGTAAATCAAACTTTTCACTTCAGAATCTGTAAGTTCACCTTTTGCATGTTTTTTTGCATCTTCTGGATCTTCTTTAATTACTTTTCCTTCTTTTCGATCTTTTTCTTCTTGTACTGATTTTTTATATTCGTATATTTGCATGTGAATGCCCATATTTTTTGCGATAGGAGTATGCGGTGTAAGAACAATTAAACCTCCTAGTATAACTGTGGCAACAACGGTATTTACAATATGTGTGAATCCTTTTCCTTCTTTTTTACGATTTATCATATATTCAATGAATGAGAAGAAAAGTGCTACGCCTAATGTAATAACAATTGCGCCATATCCGACTTTCGTTCCGACCATAATACTTGCATACATCGCAAGTATTGTTGGAATCCAGTAATATATTTTCGAGAAAGAAGTTGTTTTATGAATCGAATATAAGACAATGATTGGGAACATAATGGCGAAAAGAGAACTTAAATCATTTCCAGCGAAGAACCAACCTCTTGAACCGATTTTTGAGTGAGGATAGCTTGGGAAATCCGTTCCAGTTTGCATTGCGACAATCATAGTGATACTTAAAATTAAAGTTGCATATAAGAAATATGTAATGATTTTATGAAATACATACTCTTTATTTTTTAGCTCTTTAAAGGCGATAATATATCCAAACAGTAGCACAATTGGATATACGCTCTTTAAAATGAATTTAACTTCTTCTCCAAATGAAACTGGCGATTTAACCATCATATTATTTACAAGACCGATTGCGAGTGCGATTCCGAGTAAACATAAATAGAGGATGTACTTTTTCGCATCTTGTTGTTTGTGATGAAGAAGTAGGTATCCTAATGCAAGAAGCATAAAGGCGAAACGGACTACAACTCCAACTGTTGCGCTCATGTGTAATATATAGATTGAAAAAGATGTTAATAAATCTAAAATTGGTTGAAACACAATGAATAGCAATAGGAAATGTGGGAAGTAGTTATCCGTTTGTTTCAACTTATTAACCATATGTTCCTCCAGTTCTTCATTCCTTTATTACAACACCCAAAAGATGGGTATAAAGCCTTTTTTACATAGTAAGGCGAATGAATTTCAATATTTGTTTTTTATCCCGCTATTTGCCGGGCAGTAAGCCCCCACCTCAAAATACAGCGGAAGCAAAGAAGTTAGGTGGGGATCGGGCTGCCCGTAAAAGCCCGATTGGTGAGGACTAATAATCAGTGGGGGATGAACATCCCCCCACTGATTAAAGTCTCACTTTATCAAACTTAAGAATACACCATTTCATTGTAATGGTAAATAGATGAAAAGCATGGATAAACCGACTTTAATTTCTATATTTTTCAACGGAATTGTATGTTTTATACGATATATGTACAAATTGCGAGATTATTAGACAGAAAATTAAGAAAAAAGAAGGATTTTTCAATGCTTTTCTATAATTATATAAGTATAATCTTTATGGAGAAAAGAGGGGTATATATAATGGAAATAACAAGTAAAACAGAATCTGTCGTTGTGAAATATGAAGGTAACGTTGCAACGGTTATGGTCAATCGCCCAGAGGTGTTAAATGCGTTAGATGAGCCGACATTAAAAGAGTTATTACAAAAGTTGAAAGAAGTAGCGGAAAGTTCTGCGCATATTGTTGTGTTATGCGGGAACGGCCGTGGTTTTTCTGCGGGTGGGGATATTAAATCGATGCTTTCAAGTAATGATGAAAGTAAGTTTGATGGCATTATGAATACCATTTCTGAAGTTGTCGTGACATTATATACGATGCCAAAGCTTGTTATTAGTGCAATTCATGGACCAACTGCAGGTCTTGGGTTAAGTATTGCGTTAACAGCTGATTATGTAATGGCGGATATATCATCTGTTATTGCGATGAACTTTATTGGAATCGCTTTAATTCCAGATGGAGGCGGTCATTTCTTCCTTCAAAAGCGCGTCGGTGAAAATATGACGAAGCAAATTATTTGGGAAGGCAAGAAATTATCGGCGAGCGAAGCGCTTGATATCGGCTTAATTGATGAAGTAATCGGCGAAGATTTCCAAACGGCTGTGAAGCAAAAAATTAGTGAATGGTCACAAAAACCGATTAAAGCAATGATTCAAACGAAGCAAATTTTATGTGAAGTAAATCGCTCTAATTTAGAGCAAACATTGCAATTAGAAAAGCGTGGTCAATATGCAATGAGACAAACAGCGGATCATAAAGAAGGAATTGCTGCGTTTTTAGAGAAACGTTTACCAGCATTTAAAGGGGAATAAAGTTTGTCCATTACTCACTGATTATTAGCTCGTTAATTCGGGATAAAGGGGAGAAAGTGCTAACACATTTTAGTATAATTGTGTTAGCACTTTTTTTTAGGAGTAATACATGAAGAAAATGATCGGTATTATGACTATTATTATGCTTACATATTATGCTTTGCATAGTACACCATCTTTGGCAGTTCGGACTGCGTTATTTTTTGAGGGACATCCAAGTGTTGCGTTTTCTGACGGGGTGACGAAAGAAAAAGACGTGAAAAAAGAAGCGATTCCAGATGAGCACCAAACCTTATACGGTAATGAAGAAGACTCGGAGCACTATTTCTTTCCGCATGTAAGAGCACACGGATCAGGAATTGATATGATTAGTGCATGTGTGAAGAAGGAATGGTTTTTCTATAAAGCAGAGCTCGGGTGTTATTAAATATAGGAGGATGAATGATGTCAGCATATAACAAGTTAGTAAGAGATCGTGTTCCAGAGAAGATTTTAATGTCTGGAAAAACGTATACAGCACAAAAATTAACAGGTCAAGCATACATACAGGCTTTAGCGAAAATTGGAACGGAAGAAATTCGTGAATTTGCTTCTATGAAAGAACGCGAACATGCGCTAGATTCTCTTGCGGATGCACTAGAAGTAATCATTTCATTAGCACGTGCAGAAGGTGCATCGATTGAAGATGTAGAACGCCTTCGTAAGAAAAAAGAAGTAGAGCGCGGTGGATTTGAAAGAGGGATTTATTTATTAGATGTTTCAGAAGAATAGTTTTATAGGAAAAGCATAGCGTTACTCATTAACGCTATGCTTTTTTGTTGCAATGAAGCTAATAATGAAGAAGATAGCTGTTAATATCCAGCCGATTGTAATAGAAGTAGTAGTATGAATGGCATAAGAGATTTGTAAACAAAATAATGATGCTAAAAACCAAATGAGTGCAATGTGTATATATTTCTTTGATATATTCATATTTCAGGACTCCTTTTGTATACTAAAAAGAATTTTACTACAATTTAGAAAATTAAGCCATATAAGTAGAGGTTTTCTGGCGAATTTTGTATACTGAATAGTAGAGAAAATGAGGAGGAAACGACAATGGCACATCATACGAAAGAAACGATGGAACTGATTAAGGAGCTTGTCTCTATTCCGAGTCCATCTGGAAATACAGCAAAAATTATTAATTTCATTGAAAACTATGTAAGTGAGTGGAACGTAGAAACGAAACGTAATAATAAGGGTGCTCTTATTTTAACGGTAAAAGGGAAGAATGATGCGCAGCACCGCTTATTAACGGCACACGTTGATACGTTAGGTGCGATGGTGAAAGAAATTAAGCCTGACGGTCGCCTGAGTCTTTCTATGATTGGTGGATTTCGCTGGAACTCTGTAGAAGGAGAATATTGCGAAATTGAAACATCAAGTGGCAAGACGTATACAGGAACGATTTTAATGCATCAAACATCTGTACATGTATATAAAGATGCAGGTGAAGCAAAACGCGATGAGAAAAATATTGAAGTTCGTATTGATGAGCGCGTATTTTCAGCTGATGAAGTACGCGAATTAGGAATTGAAGTAGGAGACTTCGTGTCATTTGATCCGCGCGTTCAAATTACAGAGAGTGGATACATAAAATCACGTCATTTAGATGACAAAGTAAGTGTTGCGATTTTATTAAAATTAATTAAAAGATTACAAGATGAAAACGTAACATTACCATATACGACGCATTTCTTAATTTCTAATAATGAAGAGATTGGATACGGTGGTAATTCTAATATTCCAGACGAAACTGTTGAATATTTAGCGGTTGATATGGGAGCGTTAGGTGATGGACAAGCATCTGATGAATATACAGTATCTATTTGTGCAAAAGACTCTAGCGGCCCGTATCATTACGCTTTACGTAAACATTTAGTAGAGCTTGCGAAAACGAATCATATTGAATATAAAGTAGATATTTATCCGTACTACGGATCTGATGCATCAGCTGCGATTCGCGCGGGATTTGATGTGAAACATGCGTTAATTGGAGCGGGTATTGATTCTTCTCACGCATTTGAACGTACACATGAAAGTTCTATTGCGCATACAGAAGCATTAGTGTATGCATATGTAATGTCTAATTTAATTGAAGAATAATTTCATAGATAATAGAGAGCTGATTAAAAATATTATTTTTAATCAGCTTTTTATTTGGCGAAGCGATTAGGAGACATGTCCTAATCGTTTTTTTATCCCGCTATTTGTGGGCTGATTAAAGTTTTGTTTTATATACATTCATTATAAGTTATATATATGCGATTTTTGTTATAAGGCCGGAAACGTGTTTACTATAGATATATAATGTTATACACTATGAAAGGAATTAATTAATAGTTAATATTTTTTATTTAGCTTGATTAAAAAGATTGCATGAATATGAAGTTTTGAGAGGAGATTTATTTTTCATGAAGTACAAAGCAATAGCCGCAGGTTTATTAGCAGCAAATTTACTAGCACATCCAATTAGTAGTTTAGCAGAAACGAAGAAATTTCCTGATGTTTCAGATAGTGCGTGGTCGAAAGACGCAATTTATTATTTAGTAGAGAGAAATGTAATTAACGGTATGCCAGATGGTAACTTTATGCCATACGGAAATTTAACACGTGCCCAGGCAGCAAAGATTATCGCAACAGCAATTGGTGCTAAAGTAGATCCTAATGCAAAGCCGTCTTATAATGATGCAAAAAATAGTTGGGCAGCTTCATTTATTGCAGCCATGGAAAAAGAGAATATTATTAAAGGGCGAGAACCAGGAGTATTTGATCCTGAAGGAAAAGTAACTCGTGCTGAAATGGCAGCTATGCTTGTAAGAGCATATAATCTGAAGAGCAAAGTAACAGGACCAGTGCCTACAAAATTCGCTGATTTAGAGAATCATTGGGGTAAAGAAGAAGTTAATATTTTAGTAGAATTAAAACTTTCTTTAGGTACAGAGAATGGCTGGAAACCGAATGATTCTATTACGCGTGAACAAGCAGCTCAGCTTACTGCGCAAACAGATAAATTTAGCAAAAATAGTGATCGTCCAGTAGAAACAAAGAAAATGTACATAGATAGAAAATTCATTACATATCACGCACCATCATTAAGTTCTGGAATTAGTGCAAATCAGCATAATCCACAAATGGTTGAAATTAAAGAAGAACGAGATGGATGGATCAAAATTGCAACAAGTAACGGTGATAAATGGACACCTTTAGTAGAGAAAACAGAGGTTATTAATGAAGGATTCACTACTTATGCAGAAGCTTCTTCTTCTTCAAAAGTAATGGGAACACATAACGCACAGCAAGTAACTGTTATTGAAGAGAACGGCAGCTGGATTCGTATCCGCATGGGCGCTGGTTTCCAATGGGTTAATAAAAATCAATTAAATCCAGTGAAGCAAGATAACTTCTTAGAAGGAAAAGCGATTATCATTGATCCAGGTCATGGTGGAGTTGATTCAGGTAATCCAGGTTATTATGAGAAAGAAAGTGAAACTGTATTAGATGTATCATTGCGATTACAGAAAATATTTGAGAAAAAGACACCATTTACCGTGTTATTCACTCGTACAGATGATACACGTCCAGGAACAAGTGCTTCTGATTCTTTAAAGAAACGTGTAGAATTTGCTCAAAAAAATAATGGGGATATTTTTGTAAGTATTCATGGTAATGGCACGGAAGAGAAAAATGGACAAGGTACAGAAACGTTCTACTATGAATCAGCGACAGCAAGAGGAACAAATCCTAACGTATCAGAAAGTCGTTTACTAGCAGAAAAAATTCAAGAGCGTCTTGTAGATGCACTGGGAACAAAAGATCGTGGTGTGAAAAAAGGCGATTTATACGTAATTAGAGAAAATACAATGCCAGCTGTATTAGCAGAATTAGCATTTGTAGATAATAAAAGTGATGCAGATAAAATAGCTACACCAGCGCAGAGACAAAATGCAGCGGAAGCTATTTATCAAGGTATTTTAGATTACTATGAAGAAATGGGTAACAACGTGTCTTCTTTCCGTTAATAAATAATAAGAGATTGCCATTGGCAGTCTCTTTTATTTATTAACGTTTCTCTTTATTTCCGGCATATGATATCATTTAATTTTATATACAAAAGAAAAGTATTTGAGTAATTGTAATCATAACAATTTTAAACGATAGAGGATGATAATAGATTGAATAATCATAGTAAAACACCTGCCTGTATATATACGTATGCATTTCGTGAGGAGGAGCGTGCTTTATGTTACTTGGAAATGCGCTCGTTCTTTGGAATGGAGTCCCACGTTAATATTTTAAAAAGTGATGTCAAAATTGACCCGAGTAGAAGTGCATTTATTAAAGAGCGCGTTGAGGTTATGTATGAAGGGGACGACTTAGAAAGTATTTTAAAACAAGTGGAACAAATTGATTTGGCGGGAGCGTCGTTTAAAGTTATCTTCGTTAAAATCAATGACCTCGTTGGGGAGAATAAAATTGAATATGGAGAAAGACGTCTTATTGAACGAGACCTTGGCATGCATATTGAAGGAGAAGCGGATGTTCGTAATCCAGAGCGTGTATTCGGGATTGTTCCTCTTGGAGGACGCTGGTACTTCGGGCACTATGTAGAAAGCGAACCAGTTTGGTATCATCACATAAAAAAACCGCATAGTTATTCGACATCACTTAGCACACGTGTTGCGAGATCAGTTGCAAATATCGCTGTACCAAATCCAGAGGGAGTACGAGCAATTGACCCGTGCTGCGGTATTGGAACAGTAGTAGTAGAAGCACTTTCTATGGGGATTAACATCGTTGGTAGAGATATAAATCCACTTGTAGTTCTTGGAACGAGAAAAAACATCGCACATTTCGGATTTGAAGGAACAGTAACAAAAGGTCCAATTGAGGAAATTACTGAGAACTATGACGTTGCCATTATCGATATGCCGTACGACTTATTTACGCATGCCACACCAGAAGACCAGCTCTCCATTCTTTCAAGTGCGCGCCGCATCGCTAAAAAGGTAGTCGTTGTCACGATGGAAACAATGGACGACATGATCCATGAAGCAGGATTTGAAATTACAGATCGCTGTATTACAAGAAAAGGATCATTTACTAGACAAATTCTTGTTTGTGAATAAGAAAGGAAGGTCACCCGTTTGGGTGACCTTTTTAGTGTAGTTTGATGTGTGATTGATTGGTGGTGTAGATAGATGAATTAGCGGAATTTGTCGGTAAGTCGATATTCCATGGCGAATCGCTGATAAATTTAAAAAATCGCCGATATATTCCGAGAATCGTCGATATCGTTACATTAGAATATTACTGTTCTTTTAATTTTTCTTGTTGTGCGATTAATAAATTGCGTAATATGTGTCCGCGGTAACTTTCTAGTTTTCGACCTTCATGATAGCGTACGCCTAATTTTTTTAGTTCAGCTACGTACCAGCCCTTTGTTCCGTAATACATAGGATCACTTCCTTTTTGCTTTTGAACAGTATATGTTGGGGGGCGAAGTAACTTTACATTGAAAATAATAATGGTAAAAGGAATCCTACATGTGTGTACGAGAGGAATTGCAAAGTTATCGAGGTGTTTTATAACGTAACATCCAAGCCGTGTATAAAAAAGTAGACAGTTGTATATGAATTTGTTGAAAAAAGAATACACATTACTGAGGGGATTTGAAAAAAGTAATGCTATACGATTTGGCATGATACTTGCGTTGGAAATAGTATCAACGTATAGGGGAGAGATAGAAATGAAGGTTAGTAAAATATATACAACGATTGATGCACACGTAGCTGGGGAGCCGCTTCGAATTATTACGGGCGGAGTGCCAGAAATAAAAGGGGAAACGCAGCTGGAAAGACGTACATACTGTATGGAACATTTGGATTACCTTCGTGAAGTTCTTATGTATGAGCCGAGAGGACATCACGGAATGTACGGTTGTATCATTACACCGCCTGCAAGTGCTCACGCTGATTTTGGTGTTTTATTTATGCACAATGAAGGTTGGAGTACGATGTGTGGTCACGGTATTATCGCTGTTATTACAGTTGGAATTGAAACAGGCATGTTTGAAGTAAAGGGTGAAAAACAAAAGTTCATTATTGATAGCCCTGCTGGGGAAGTTGTTGCGTATGCAAAATATAACGGGAGTGAAGTAGAATCTGTATCATTTGAAAATGTTCCTTCATTTGTATACAAAAAAGACGTTCCTATTAAAATAGATAACTATGAATTTCAAGTAGATATTGCGTTTGGCGGAGCATTTTACGCTGTTGTAGATTGTAAAGAATTTGGTTTGAAAGTTGATTTCAAAGATTTATCTGCTATTCAAAAGTGGGGTGGTAAAATTAAACATTATATAGAGAGCAAAATGGAAGTGAAACATCCACTTGAAGAAGATTTGAAAGGAATATACGGCGTTATTTTTTCGGATGAACCGAAAGGAAAAGGCGCTACGCTACGAAATGTAACAATTTTTGCTGATGGGCAAGTAGATCGTTCTCCTTGCGGTACAGGAACTTCCGCAAGAATTGCAACTCTTTTTGAAAAAGATGCTTTACAAAAGGGAGAAATTTTCGTCCATGAATGCATTACTGACGGGAAATTCGAGGGGGAAGTATTGTCGGTAACCGCAGTAGATACATATGAAGCTGTCGTTCCAAAAGTAACGGGGAATGCCTTTATTACAGGATTTCATCAGTTCGTTGTAGACCCGAGAGATGATTTGAACCGGGGATTTTTGTTAGGATAAAGTGAAACTTTAATCAGTGGAGGGGTTCCCCACTGATTATTAGTTGAACCAATCGGGTTTTTACGGGCAGTTGATCTCCCGTGTAACTTCTTTGTCCAACCGAATTTTTAGATGGGAGTCTTACTGCCCGTTAATACGGGATAGGAGGAGGGGGTGGAAAGATATGCTAGTCATAAGCGCGAACGAACAAAGGAACTTAGTAAATATAAATGAAGTTATTGAATACGCGGCGCTTGCTTTAAAAGAATTTTCCGCAGAAAGAACGATTACACCAATAAGAGGTTCGTTACCATTTGCGAATGAGCAAAATACGGCATTAATTATGCCTTCAGTAGCGGAAGGGCTTGAGGCACTTGGAGTAAAAATAGTAACGGTAGTCCCGCAAAATAAACAGATAGGAAAGAAAACGATCAACGGGATTGTGATGCTATCAGACTTTCAAACGGGAGAACCGCTCGCACTTTTAGAAGGATCGTACTTAACGATGATCCGAACAGGCGCCTTATCAGGAGTAGCGACAAAATATTTAGCTCGTCATAACGCAAAAACTTTATGCATTATCGGAACGGGTGAACAAGCGAAGGGAATTGCCGAAGCGATATTTGCGGTTAGAGATATCGAAAAAGTCATTTTATACAATCGAACAGAAGAAAAAGCGTATGCATTTGCGCAATATGTACAAGAGAAATTAGGTAAACCTACTTACGTTTACAGGGATCCAAATGAAGCAATACGTGAAGCAGACATCATCGTCACAACTACGAACGCATCCACACCAGTCTTCTCAGAAAAACTACAAAAAGGTGTACACGTAAACGCCGTCGGCTCATTCAGACCGAGCATGCAAGAACTACCCTCGCACGCCATCACAAGCGCAAACAAAGTAGTAGTCGAATCAAAAGAAGCAGCACTAGACGAAACAGGAGACCTTCAAGTTCCGATAAAAGAAGGTCTATTCAAAGCAAACGCCATTCACGCTGAACTTGGTCAAATTATAAGCGGAGAAAAAGCTGGACGCGAAAATGATGAAGAAATTACTGTTTTTAAATCAGTTGGTTTAGCGGTAGTGGATATTATCGTTGCGAAGTATTTGTATGAGAGAGCGGTGGAGCGCGGAGTAGGGAATAAGAT
>NZ_JAKUDW010000079.1:0-24233 GCF_022662595.1 Bacillus cereus group sp. BfR-BA-01524
CATAAAAGAATTAAGGCAAAATTAAAGGGTATGAGCCCAGTACAATACCGGGCTCATACCCTAGAGGCTGCCTAATGAAACGACCTGTCTAACTTTCGGGGGTCACTTCACTAAGGAAGGATGGCTTTTTTCTACTATATAAATGAGTTGTCGGTAAGTCGATATAAATTGCATTTATTAATAACTACATCATGATCAAACAAGTGCTACTGTGCCTGAACAGAACCAATCTCGTCTTGCTCTTCTGGTTTCACAAGTGCGTAACGTTCCCACGCCCTGCTTTTCCAGCGGAAGAACATAATAATGGCACGCGTCCATTCGTCGATGGCGATCGCTAGCCAAATACCAACGAGCCCCATATCTAAATGAAAGGCGAAAAAGTAACCTAGTGGTAAACTCATTAACACCATAGAGAATGCACCGATTAAAACAGGATATTTTGCATCACCAGCTGCACGAAGCGAATTAATGATGACGATGTTCATCGTACGTCCCGTTTCAAGTAATACACTTAGTAAAAGAACACTTGCGCCTAACCCGATAATGTGCGGATTATCTGTAAACAGTCCCATTAATTGTGTACGGAATGTAATAACGAGAGCGACCATACATAAAGTTACACCAATCGCCCATTTTACACTTTTCCACAAGCGTTCGTATGCTTCATCCTTTTCCCCACCACCAACAAGGCGGCCAATAATAATGGCTGTTCCCATACCAATCGCAATTGCAAATAAATAAGTGAACATGGAAATGTTAGTAGCGTATTGTCTAGCAGCTAATGATTCCGTTCCTAAGTACGTTGCGTAATAAAGGAAGACGATTTGACAAGCTTGATACATCACTTGTTCAAATGCAGATGGAATGCCGATTTTTAAAATTTTCCCAATGTATTCTTTGGATAAAGTGAAGTAATATTGTAATTTCACACGATATTCCATAACGCGGTATAGTAACCAGAAGAAAACAATAAGTGCGATCAATCGACTGATAGCGGAAGAAATTGCAGCCCCTTGTACACCGAGCTCTGGGAAACCAAATTTCCCGAAAATGAGTGCGTAGTTTCCAGCGATATGAATAATATTCATTCCGAGTGAAATAAACATCGCTTGCTTTGTAAAACCGTGTACACGGATAATTGCGGCTAATGAGTTAATGATAGCTTGCAGGAAGATAGCCCCTCCGACGATAGATAAGTAGTTTTGCGCATACGTTAGTACATCGCCTTGTAAGTTCATTGCGAGCATCATATGTTTCGAAAATAAAAGAAAACCAGCGCTTATAACGAGCCCAACTATTAAATTTAATGTGACGGCTAATGCTGATATTTTAGATGCTTCCATAAAGCGTCTGGAACCGAGGTATTGAGATACAACGATAGCAGCGCCGTTCCCGATGACTTCTAATACCAAAATCGCAATATGAAGATATTGATTCGCTGCACCAACCCCAGATACAGCATCGTCTGATAATGCACTTAACATGAACGTATCAGCGATCCCCATCAACATAAAAAGAAAAACTTCTAGAAAAATAGGCCATGTTAATAAGAATAAACTTAATTTCTCTGTCGGCCCATTTTTTGCCTGAATTGCTGTCATGTCCGTCCCCTCTTTACCGATATCTATTTTTAGCAAAATGTATCGTAACATACTTTCTTATCCTTTGCACTCATTTTAGCCTACATATTTTTAATATGAAGGGACTGCTACTTTATGTTAAAAAGGGTGGGATAATTATACATAAAGTATTATGAAATATAAAATTTGTTTTTCTCTGATAATTTAGAAAAATATAAAAATAATTATTTCCGGCACTTTAGTAAGGGGAATCAGCAATATAAAACGTTTACAAAGATATATTTTTTAACAGAAAACTTTAATGAAATAGAAATATAAATATACAAAAAATATATTTGTGTGTATAATATGAATTATTAGAACATATATATATTTCTTTCTGTTTGAAAATGAAAGGGCTAACATTTTTTTGGAGGGTGGAAGTATGAAAAAAAAGATACCAGTTTTTGTAGCATCAACAGTAGCGATGAGCATGATGTTAGGGGCATGTAGCTATCAAAAAGATGAACCGCAAGCAAACGCAAAAGGGGATAGCGGGAAAAGCGGTGCGAAGCAAGTTATTAACTTAATTGAAACACAAGAAATTCCAACGATGGACACAGCATTATCAGCTGACGCAGTTTCTTCAAGAGTAATGAACAATACGATGGAAGGCTTATACAGTTTAGGAAAAGATGATAAGCTAGTTCCAGGTGTAGCGAAGGAATTTAAAAAGTCAGAAGACGGTAAAAAGTATACGTTTAAGTTACGTGAAGACGCGAAATGGTCAAACGGTGAGCCTGTGACAGCGAAAGATTTCGTATACGCATGGCAAAGAGCGATTAATCCAGATACAGCTGCGAAATCAGCTTATATTATGTACGATATAAAAAATGCAGAGAAAATTAATAAAAAAGAGATGAGTCCTGATCAACTAGGTGTAAAAGCAATTGATGATTACACATTAGAAGTTGAATTAGACAATTCCATTCCATATCTTGTAGATTTAATGGTATATCCAATCTTCTATCCTGTGAATGAGAAGTTTGTTAAAGAGCAAGGTGCAAAGTTTGGTTTAGAAGCAAATACAACACTTTATAACGGACCATTTACATTAAGCGATTGGCAGCATGAACGTAGCTTTAAAATGACAAAGAACTCATCATATTGGGACAATAAAGAAGTGAAGATTGAAGAAGTAAACTTTAATATTGTAAAAGATACATCTACGCCAATTAACTTATATGAAACAAATGCAATTGATCGAGCGTCGTTATTAGCGGAGTTTATCGATAAATATAAAGGAAAACCAGATTTCCAAACAGTAGAAGATACATCTGTATTCTTCCTACGTTTAAATCAAAAAGATCCAGCTTTAGCAAATAAAAATATTCGTAAAGCAATTTCACTTGCTTTTGATCGTAAGCCGTTCGTTGATACATTATTAAACAACGGTTCTAAGGCCGCGACAGGATTAATTCCTGATAACTTCATTAAAGGACCAGATAAAAAAGATTTCCGTGCTGTAAATGGGGATATTGTAAAACCAAACGTGAAAGAAGCGAAGAAATATTGGGAAGCTGGTAAAAAAGAACTTGGTAAAAATGAAATCGAATTAGAATTATTAAATGAAGATGTAGAGTTATCAAAGAAAACTGGTGAATATTTAAAAGGTGAATTAGAAAAGAATTTACCAGGTTTAACAGTGAAAATTAAACAACAACCATTCGCGCAAAAACTAAAATTAGAAGATGCGGGCGATTATGTCATGTCATTCTCTGGATGGAGTGCGGACTTCCCAGATCCGATTACATATCTTGATATGTTTGTAACAGATGGGTCACAAAATAAGATGAAGTACTCTAATCCGAAATACGATGAAATCATTATGAAGGCGAAAAAAGATGGAAGCGATGTAAATGCTCGTTGGAAGAACTTATTAGAAGCAGAAAAAATGTTACTTGATGACGCTGCGATTGTTCCAGTATATCAACGTGGTAGAGCATACTTACAAAGAGAAACAATTAAAGATATGTACAACCATAAATATGGCGGAGATTTAAGCTTTAAGTGGGCATCCGTAGGAAAATAAAAAAAAGCAGGCTAACCACCTGCTTTTTTTTAATACGTTCGTTTCTTATAAATGCCTTTTCCGCCAACTTGATTCCAGCCGGATTGTACATCCAAACTTTTGTTAACAAACTTCATTTTTTCTTTTCCACCAAAGAGCTTTTCGCCGATGCTATTTGTAATAACACCAATCAATGCAGTTATTCCGATGATGAGGGCAGCAACCGTAATAAAATCAATAAAAAAAGCAATCATTTGCAAACTCCCCCTTTGCCTGTCTGTATGTTTATTGTATGAGATAAAAAATGAAAAAGAAAGAAATGTCAGAAAAATTTTTAGTTTACTTTAGAAATCGTGTAGACAAGAGGGAGAATGTTTGTTAAGGTTAGAACAAACGTTCCTTTTTATTCTCATTTACATAGTCTTACATTTCTTAATTGAATTATCAAGAAAAAGTAAGAAAACGTTCTCTTTTTCATAGGGAAGATTATAGATAAATAACTATATATTATATGAAAAATCTATGGGAAGTGAGTATTAAAGGGATTGAAAGTTATTGTTAAAGTACAGCTGAAGTGAGCGTAATCATGTTACATAGCAGTGGAATACACGGAAGAGTTTTCTCAACTAGCAGGAAATTTACTGTATATTTCTTGCAAAATCTATTGTATAATGATTATAGAAGTTACTTATTAAAAGTAATTGTTGTTTATTATAAGTTGTTGCTTACATGAAATGCGAGTTTTGTACTTTTCAATAAGACAAGTTATCGCGAAAAATTGCTGAAATTAGAAATTAAAACTGTATTTAGTACAGAATTTGTACTCTTTAAGGAGAGTGAGCTTTGTATGGTAACATTATATAGTTCTCCAAGCTGTACGTCTTGTAGAAAGGCGAAATTATGGCTAGAGGAAAATCATATTCCTTATACAGAACGTAATATTTTCTCAGATCCATTAACGATTGAGGAAATTAAAGAGATTTTACGTATGACAGAAAGCGGAACGGATGAGATTATTTCTACTCGTTCGAAAGTTTTCCAAGAATTGAATGTAAACTTAGAATCTTTACCACTTCAAGATTTATATAAGATGATTCGTGATTATCCAGGGATTTTACGTCGTCCAATTATGATTGACGAGAAACGCCTTCAAGTTGGTTACAACGAAGACGAAATTCGCCGTTTCTTACCACGTACAGTAAGAACGTTCCAATTACGTGAAGCACAACGTCTTGTAAATTAATTATAATAATATGAAAACCTTCTACCTATTATATAGTAGAAGGTTTTTTTTAATGTTTCACATTGCGTAATCGAACTTGTTGTACGATAAAGCCGATGCATAAAATAGTGAAAATGAACAAATAAGGAATGCTTGCAGTGAAACTTGGGTTGTTATGAAAAAAGGTTGCAAGTCTGTCTTCATGTGTAACCATTTTCCCTGCAGTATAGGCAAGAATCGCTGCACCGCAATAAATGAGGAATGGAAATCGTTCCATAAGTATTAAAATAAGTTTACTGCCCCAAATAATAATAGGGATAGAAATGAGTAAGCCGATTATGACGAGTAAAAATCTCCCGTGAGCTGCACCTGCAATGGCAATAACATTATCAAACCCCATAACGAGATCCGCGAAAACAATTGTCCGCACAGCTTGGAATAAAGTTGTTTTTCCTTGAATAGCAGAAAGGTCGTTGTTATCATCAGTTAATAAATTGACCGCAATTAATGTAAGTAAAACCCCGCCAATCAATTGTAGAAATGGAATGTCGAGTAAATAGACAGCTAGTATAGTAAGGACAATTCTTAGTACGATTGCTAAAAGAGTACCAATCAAAATAGCTTTATTTCGTTTTGATTCAGGTAAATTTCGGCTGGCTAGTGCGATGACGATTGCATTGTCACCACCTAATACAACATCGATACCGACAATCATTAGTACGGATGTTAAAAACTCTAAGTCCATTCGTCTGCCTCCATTTATGATGTTTTAATAAGCGAACTATATGTATGTGATGAAGAAAGTTGTTGTTAAATAATCTCTTCCAATAGAAGTTTCACTTTATTACAGTGTACGGGGGAATGTGGAAATGTATGTCCAAATTTTTTGTGAATAAGAAATCGCTATAATAATATATTTATGTAGAGGATCGAGTAAGGTAGGCATATAACTATTTTTGTAAAATAAATCGATTTTATTTCCCTTCTGGAGAATCTTATCATAAAATGAGAGTACAAGAATCTATTGATTTGTCATATGAGTGGGGAATCCCTTCATAACAATTCTAAGCAGGAAGGGAGAGTTGTATTTTGGATATTGAAAGAATTAATGATCATACGATGAAATTTTTTATTACGTACATTGATATAGAGGACAGAGGATTTAATCGTGAAGAAATTTGGTATGATCGCGAACGAAGTGAAGAGCTCTTTTGGGAGATGATGGACGAAGCTCGTGATCATGACGATTTCTTTATTGATGGGCCGTTATGGATTCAAGTGCAAGCAGTCGATAAAGGGATTGAAGTACTTGTCACGAAAGCAGAGCTTTCAAAGGATGGACAAAAGCTGGAACTACCGATAGGGGTAGACAAAATTATAGATATTCCTCTAGATGAAGGCATCGAATCATTATTTCAACAAGAATTAGTCGAAGAGGTAGAAGAACAAACAGGAACAAACTTTAATGAAGATGGTACGTTTGGCTTTTTAATTAAATTTAATGATTTTGAAGATGTCATTTCATTAAGTCATCGTCTTATCTTTGAAGATATAAAAGATGAGCTGCATTCATTTGAGGACCGCTATTATGTATATGTGGAATTCGATGAAGTGCTACATGATGAAGAAGAAATCGATCGTATTTTAAGTATTATTTTAGAATATGGAGAAGAATCAACTTTAACAATTCATCGTGTAAGTGAGTATGGGAAACAAATTGTGAAAGAGCATGCGCTTGAAACGATTCGCAATAATTTTCCTGCTAAAACGTAGGCCGATTTCTGTAGTATGAAATCGGCTTTTTATATGAAGAATAGGAAAGCTTTCTTAGTTAGGAGGTAAGAGATGAAAAATACGTTAAAGCTGATCTTCTTTGTCCTGCTATTGTTCGCATTATTTGTTTCGTTACGTATGTTTATTGATGTAGCATTTTATTCAGATGTGATTGGGATAAAAGATGTTTCGATTTTAGGTATTATTAGTATTTTGTTTACAGTATCTGCATTTTTGATTGGTTGTGTTATTTTCTTAGAAAATCGGCATCCATCTAAAACACTTACATGGTTAATTGTGTTAGGTATTTTTCCGGTATTTGGCTTCTTTGCTTATTTATTATTTGGACAAAATTTTCGGAGAAAAAGAATGTTTCAAAAGAAGGCATTACTCGATGAACAGGCATTTTTACAATATAAAGGGCATGAAGATCATGAAGAACGAATTTTGCGCAATCACAAACATCAGGAGCTATTATTTCGTTTAGCAGATCGATTAGGTGCTTTAAATATTTCATTTCAAACTGAAACGAGAACATTAACAAATGGAGATGAAACGTTTCGGGCTATTTTAGATGGGCTAAAACGAGCGAAACATCACATTCATATGGAATATTACATTGTGCGTGATGATAAATTAGGAACAGAAATTAAAGATATTTTAATACAAAAATCAAAAGAGGGCGTTGTTGTTCGCTTTTTATATGATGCGGTTGGAAGTTTTAAGTTATCGAAATCGTATATTGATGAATTAAACGATGCAGGTGTAGAAATGATTCCGTTCTTTCCTGTGCGCTTTCCGATTTTAAACGATAAGATTAATTATCGAAATCATAGGAAAATTGTTGTGATTGATGGGAACGAAGGGTTTGTAGGCGGATTAAATATCGGTGATGAGTATTTAGGGAAAAATAAATATTTTGGCTTCTGGCGAGACACGCATTTGTATTTACGTGGTGAAGCGGTTCAAAGTTTACAGCTTATTTTCCTTCAAGATTGGTTTTATATGACTGGAGAGGCTGTGCTAGCCCCTGAATATTTACAAGCAAAAGCAGTTGAGGGTGATCATTGGGGAGGAGTGCAGTTAGTCGCAGGTGGCCCTGATAATAAGTGGGAAACGATTAAGCATTTATATTTCGCAATGATCGCTTCTGCTCGGAAATCTATTTGGATTGCAACGCCGTATTTTATTCCGGATGATGATATTTTATCCGCATTAAAGGTTGCTGCACTTGCTGGTATTGATGTTCGTTTATTAATGCCGAGTAAACCTGATAAGCGTACTGTCTTTTACGCATCGAGATCGTACTTCCCAGAGCTTTTAGACGCAGGAGTAAAGATATATGAATACGAAAAAGGTTTTCTTCATAGTAAAATTGTCATCGTTGATTCTGATTTAGCTTCAATTGGGACAGCTAATATGGATATGAGAAGTTTTCATTTGAATTTTGAAGTAAATGCCTTTTTATATGATACAGATAGCATTAAAAGACTTGTTCAAGACTTTAAAGATGACTTAGAAGAATCAAGTGAAATTCATGTTGATCATTTTCATAAAAGACGTCTTCATAGACGAATTGTTGAATCAACGTATCGGTTATTATCACCTTTATTATAAAAAGAGATGTCCGAAATTGGGACATCTCTTTTTTAAAAGGAATTTGTAACAAATTGTAGAATATAAGGAGCTGAAAGGGTGTGATTACGATATTTATCGCTAAAAGAGAAACCGGAGAAAAAATTCATTTACTCTATAATTGTAATGAAGAGCTTTTGCGCCGTATGCGCCAACAGGAACGATTCTTTTGTGTAGCTTGTGGAAAGGAAGTGCAAATGAAATTAGGAAAACAAAAAAGTTGGCATTTTGCTCATAAAAAAGTGGATTCATGTCTGGCCTTTTATGAAGCGGAATCAACGTATCATATGCGCGGTAAAGAATTGTTATATAGATGGTTCAAACATCAAAACTTTCAGGTGGATATAGAGTACTACCTTCCAGAAATTAAGCAACGACCAGATGTTTTTGTAGAGAGGGCGGGCAGAAAAATTGCAATTGAATACCAATGCGCAAACCTCGCTATAGAGCAGCTGTATAAAAGAACATATTCGTATTGGCAAGCTGGTATACAGGTCATTTGGATCGCTGGTGGAAATCAATTGAAAAAGCAATCTGCATATTGGATGAAATTCTCCTCACTTATGGCTTTCTCCTTACAATCTTATCCTCAACCATTTCTTATTTTCTTCTGTTCGAAAGAAAAATCATTTATGAAATGTGCATTTGTCACTCCATTTTCTACAAACATCTTTTTCGCGCATACTGTATATTTACCAACCGATAAAACTACTTTTGAAATGCTTTTTTCTCCGGTTCCTTTCGAGAAAGAGATACTAAGGGAAGAGTGGAAGAAGAGAAAGAAATACTTTCGCCAAAATGCCCTGCCGATTTGGAATTATAATTATAAGTCATTATTACGCCTCTTATATCAATTTAAATGTACCCCAGCGAGCTTTCCTTCTGAAATTGGTGTTCCACTTCCTTCTGGATTTGCTTTTCAAACCAATCCATTTATATGGCAAGCTTTTCTATATATGAAGTGTATAGGGGAGCTTGCAGTAGGAGAGTGTATTTCTCTTCAATACGTGTGTAGTTATGTAAAAAGGTATACGAAAAGGCGGATACTTCCGTACTTTTCACAGCAAACATGGAAAGTGGCAGTTAATGAATATATGACATTTTTATGCTATATAGGTGTATTGCATAAAGTGGGAACTTATACGTACCGAAAAATAAGGGGTGTAGTGATGTTAAAAACAGAGGAGGAAATTATGAAACATGATGAGATTTGCTTAATACATGCGCTATCTTTATTTGAGGCAAATTTTAACATGAGAGGAGGAAAAGGGGATATAATAAAGAATGATTGTGAAGGAATTACATAAGAAAAAAACGAATTGTACTTAAGTAGAGATATTTAAAGGAGGGCTTAAAGGATGTCTGAACAAAACAAAGCGAAAGCATTACCAGATCGCAACGAGATTGAAGAAGCAAGTACGTGGCGATTAGAAGATATTTTCCAAACGGATGCAGAATGGGAAAAAGAATTCCAGGCTATTAAAGGGCTATTACCGAAGTTAACTGAATTTAAAGGGAAACTTGGTGACTCTGCGGACAATTTACTTGAGGCATTGCAATATGAAGATGAAATTTCAATGCGATTAGGTAAGCTATATACATATGCTCATATGCGTTACGATCAAGATACAACAAACTCTGTATATCAAGCATTAAATGATCGCGCAACAAATTTATATTCACAAGTATCTAGTAGCACAGCGTATATTGTGCCTGAAATTTTATCGATTTCAGCAGATACACTGCAAACATTCTTGAAGGAAAATAGAGATTTAAGTGTATATGAACATGCATTAGAAGAAATTACACGTCAACGCCCGCACGTATTATCAGAAGCTGAGGAAGCTTTATTAGCGGAAGCATCTGAAGTAATGAGTTCGTCAAGCAATACATTCGGTATGTTGAATAACGCGGATTTAAAATTCCCATCTATTAAAGGTGAAGACGGAGAAGAAATAGAAATTACACATGGTCGTTACATTCAGTTTTTAGAAAGTGATGATCCTCGTGTTCGCGAAGATGCATTTAAAGCTGTATATGAAACGTATGGAAAATTTAAAAATACATTCGCAAGTACGTTAAGCGGAGCAGTAAAACGTAATAATTTCAATGCGCGTGTTCGTAAATATGATTCTGCTCGCCAAGCTGCACTGAGCAATAATAATATTCCGGAAGCAGTATACGATCAACTCGTTGAAACGGTAAATGATAACTTACATTTATTACACCGTTACATCGATATTCGTAAGCGTGCATTAGGACTTGATGAGCTTCATATGTATGATTTATACACACCACTTGTACCAGAAGTGAAAATGAATGTGAAATACGAAGAAGCGCAAGACCTTTTATTAAAATCTTTAAACGTACTTGGTGATGAATATGTTGATATTTTGAAAGAGGCATATGAAAATCGCTGGGTAGATGTGTATGAGAATAAAGGAAAACGAAGCGGGGCATATTCATCTGGTGCATATGGAACAAATCCGTATATTTTAATGAACTGGCATGATAATGTAAATAATTTATTTACACTTGCTCATGAGTTTGGTCATTCGGTGCATAGTTACTATACAAGAAAAACACAACCGCACGTATATGGTGATTATTCCATCTTCGTAGCAGAAGTGGCATCAACTTGTAATGAAGCGCTTCTAAATGATTATTTACTAAAAACGACAGAAGATAAGAAAGAGCGTCTATATTTATTAAATCATTATTTAGAAGGATTCCGTGGTACTGTATTCCGTCAAACGATGTTTGCAGAGTTTGAACATATTATTCATAAGAAAGTACAAGAAGGACATGCAGTTACGCCAGATATGCTAACGGAAACCTACTACGATTTAAATAAGAAATATTTCGGTGAGGCTTTAGTAATCGACGAAGAGATTGGTTTAGAATGGTCTCGTATTCCGCACTTCTACTACAACTATTACGTATATCAATACGCAACAGGATTTAGTGCAGCGACAGCTCTATCTAAACAGATTTTAGAAGAAGGACAACCAGCAGTAGAACGTTATATTAACGAGTTCTTAAAAGCAGGAAGCTCTGATTATCCAATTGAAGTGCTGAAAAAAGCAGGAGTAGATATGGCATCTCCTGAACCAGTAAAAGAGGCATTACAAGTATTTGAAGAGAAATTAAATGAGTTAGAAGCATTATTATTTGAAGAAAAGTAATGAAAAAAGACGAGGGATTGTACCCTCGTCTTTTTTGTTGAATAGATTCAATGTCGATATTTGTCGAAAAAACAAGGTGGATTTCTTTGTTTTTTTAACTGAAAGGATAGTTTTACGGCTGATTTTTGAAATTAAAACCCTTTGAATCGTTTTTTATGATTGAAATAAGAGAGAGTGATCACGATGATTCCGAATAAAAGAGGTAAGGCAATAATTTTAGGAAAAGCTTGTAGCAGAGATAGGATGTACAAGAAAAAAGAAACGATGACAGCTAGAAAGAGAAGAGCAATATAAGATTTTTTCATAAATAACCCCCCTAAATGACCTTTTTTATAGCTTATTCAAAAATGAAAACGTTTAGAATGTGACAAAAGTGTGAAATTCGACAAAAGGGGTTGTCATCTGGCGTCGAATCTTGTAATATAATAAGCGTGAACGAATTCACATACAAACATATACCCCTTTGTTTGAACGTGAAAATTTCTCCCATCCCCTTTAATATTTTTATAAGCCGTAAAGAAAAAGACCTGGTGTTTACACCAGGTCTTTTTCTTTTGCTATCCATTTCCAATAACGTTCGCATTTTACTTCAATCATTTGTACTTTTCGTTTCAGTTGTAATTTTTTAAGTTCGCGCTCAATTTCTTGTTGCGAACAGTCATAAATAAATGCTACTTCTTTTGAAGATATAAATTGTGTTGCTTCTAGTAACACTTCTAAAGGTGGTAATGGTTCTGGCTCAATTTCACATTTTACAAGTTCTTTTAATAATTGTACGTATACATCGTAGGAATAATTTCCAGCGATTTTAATACCTTCTTCATCTGAATTCGCATGAAAAAAGACGAGGGAGGGTATTTCTGTAATATGCATCTCATTCGTGAATTTCAAGTCACATTGGAAAGCTTTTTTTGCACTAGCAGAATGTAGATCTTTTTTAAATTCTTCTACATCAATATTGCTATCTTTCGCACATGCAAGTAATAGTTCGCAGTCAGGGTTTGATACATTTTCAAGGAAAATGTATTCTTGGAGTTTTCGCAAAAACTTCGAACCTGCTTTTCGGCCCTGTAACTCCGCTGCCTTAATTGCCATCGAAACTAAATATGGTGTTGACGATGCTTCTTGCATATGTACCTTTCCATCACATGAAAAACCTTGTAAACTTGTCGTCTTTTCCCACACAAATCGAATATTAGCAGGTTTATTCCATTTGTGTGAGGAAGCGTTCGTTCCATCCACTTTTCCTGTTACGATATGACGAATAGAGAAGTATTTCCCGTATTCAAGCCATAGTTTAATAATAAAAGGCTCAATTTCCCAGCAATCTTTACAAAGTGGATCAATAAATAAATATGCTTCTACAGACTTATGCTCGCATGCGGAAGGAGATGGCATATTTATATGCTTTGCTTCCTGCTTATCCATTACACTTCACCTGTTTCGTTTGGAGTATTAACCATATGCTGAGCGGTTAATGCTAAACGTTCAAAAACAAACTCTCTTATATGACCATGCACTCCAGTATCGTCCATTGCTTGCTCCATACATGATAGCCAAGCCTCTGCTCGTTTTGGAGTAATCTCAAACGGAAGATGGCGTGCTCTTAACATAGGATGACCATGTTCTTCAGTGTACAAATTAGGACCACCTAAATATTGTGTTAAAAATTGCTTCTGCTTCCTAGCGGTTTCTGTTAAATCTTCCGGGAAGATGGGAGATAAGTCAGGGTGTTTACTGACATAGGAATAAAATGTATCTACTAATATTGCAATGCATTGTTCACCGCCAATTGCTTCAAATGGTGTCATCGGTTGCTTGCTCATCCTTTATAAACTCCTTTTTCCATGAAATGTATATCTATTGTAGCAATGGAATGTTCGAGAGGGCAAATAAACAGCCTTCTCAAACATTCTTTGCTTATTCTACGGATGTAAATTTTTTTAGTGAGGTATATCCACTAGCGAAACATATTCACTAGTGGAATTTTCACTTTAGCGTGCTTTGTTTTGTTTGGCAAGGAAAAAGCGTTTTACTTTGTTATTTGTATGACGAACAGGTATGTTATGTTGCGTTAATAAATGAATAAATGCAGCTTTTCCTGTTTCTTCATCTTGCACTTCAAATTCAATTTCATAATCATCGTGATTGTAATAGAAACTATGATCAAAGACAAGCGTTCCACCTTTAAATAATGTTTCGGCTCTTTCTGTTGTTAAACTACCCATATATGTTAAAGCAGAAACAGGAATTTGTAATTTGTGTAGTTGATCTACTACTGCTCCTTGAATGATTGTGTTTGTTTCCATCATCATTTTTGCTTCGTCTTCTGTTACGACTTGATGCGTTTCTAATAAGCCGATTTCTGCAGGTTGTTTCAACGTTAACGTATAAGTTTCTCCTTTATGACGAATACGAAGTGCAGAGCCAGCTTCTTTTAAAGAGAAGTCAGGTGTTTCAAAGTAGTGATTCACTTGTTTCGTAAATGCTTCAATAGAAAACGATTTACATAATGTATCGAATTCTTCTTTTGTAACGATATTTTTGAATTCAATTTCAATTTCTTGTGTCATTGTATGATCTCCTTTTGAAAAATAATTCTTTACACATTATCGCTTTTTCATAAATTTGGTTCAATGTTTTATTTGTTTGCGTCCATGTTATGATACAATAATACTGTTAAGTAAGACAGGAAGTTGAGATGGAGGAGTTAGAGCATGCAAAATAAAATCCAAGTTAAGAGCGTAGAAAAGAGAGAGAATGCTCTTATTTTTTGTGCGGAAAATAGTGAAATAGAGGTAAAGGAGTTAAGTGCGCGTAATCACGTACTTGTAGACTCAGACAATTTATCATTTTTATATATCTTAGAAAACGAATCATCTTTCATTTATGTAAGTATTCCGCACACATGCTGGGAAGCAATGCATGAAGCGATGAATAATGATGTGGTCATGTTCGTCCGCGTGAATGACATTGAAATGGAATTAGAAGGATTAAAAGAAGAAGTAGAATATTTAGTTGAAAATATTGAAGGTAATGCAAATTACGGAGAAGAACTAGTAACTGCTGTAGAAAAAGTATTTCTATAAGCAAATGGATTGATTTTGGTGGTGGTTGAAATGAATCGAAATTGGGAAGAATTTTTAGCACCTTACCACCAAGCGGTGGCAGAGCTGAAAGTGAAACTAAAAGGAATGCGTACTCAATTTGCAATGTTAACAGAGCATTCTCCAATTGAGTTTGTAACAGGAAGGGTAAAGTCGGTTGCAAGTATTATTGATAAAGCGGAGAAGAGAAATGTACCGCTAGACCGATTGAGAGAAGATATGCAGGATATTGCTGGGCTTAGAATGATGTGTCAATTTGTTGATGAGATTAAGCCTGTTGTAGAATATCTTCGAAAACGAAATGACTTTGAAATCGTGGAAGAACGTGATTATGTCACGCAAAAGAAAGATAGCGGTTATCGTTCTTATCATGTTGTCATTAGTTATCCTGTTCAAACGATTCAGGGTGAACAAAAAGTATTGGTAGAAATCCAAATACGCACGCTAGCAATGAACTTTTGGGCAACAATTGAGCATTCTTTAAATTATAAATATAGTGGACGTTTTCCTGAAGATATTAAAATACGCTTGCAACGTGCAGCTGAAGCGGCGTTTTTATTAGATGAAGAAATGTCTTCTATTCGTCTTGAAATTCAAGAAGCGCAAAAGGCTTTTTCAAGAAAGCAAGAAACGAAAGATTCCGAATCATAAACTAAAGGGTGTTGGGCGATGAAATTTACAATTATGTCAAAGGGAGATCAATCATCAGATACACTGGCAAGCACGATGAAAGAGTACTTGCTAGATTTTGGATTTATAATGGATGAAAAGGAACCCGATATTGTAATTTCTGTTGGGGGAGATGGAACGCTTTTGTATGCGTTTCATCGTTATTATAATCGATTGGATGAAACAGCATTTGTTGGTGTACATACAGGACATTTAGGTTTTTATGCAGATTGGTTACCGACAGAAGTAGAGAAATTAGTAATTGCGATTGCAAAAACACCATTCCAAGTGGTGGAATATCCGCTTTTAGAAGTTATTATTCGCTATGTGAATGGAAGTAAAGAGTCACAGTATTTAGCGATGAATGAGGCGACTGTAAAAAGTGCAGAAGGTACATTAGTAACAGAAGTAGAAATACGCGGAGAATATTTTGAAACATTCCGCGGGGACGGCCTTTGTATTTCTACTCCTTCAGGAAGTACTGCGTATAATAAAGCGCTTGGCGGAGCAATTATTCACCCATCTATTGAAGCGATTCAAATTGCAGAAATGGCGTCCATTAACAATCGTGTGTTTCGTACTGTAGGATCGCCACTCGTATTGCCGAAGCATCATACATGTGTGTTAAAGCCGGCTGCAGGAATGAACTTACAAATTACAGTGGATCATTTAACGATGGTTCATCAAGATGTGAAATCAATCCAGTATCGCGTCGCAAACGAGAAAGTACGATTTGTTCGTTTCCGCCCGTTCCCGTTCTGGAAACGAGTTCGTGACTCGTTTGTTGCAGATAAATAGAAAGGGTTATATATTTGAACAGATTTACATTGAAATGGGATATAGGGCTGGCTGAAGAGGGAACTTTAGTTAGGGAATTTTTGAAAACGAAAGGTATTTCTAAAGCCGCTTTAACGGATATAAAGTTTCACGGCGGGGCAATTGAAGTAAATAGTCAACATGCGAGTGTTCGTCATCAGTTGCGCGCTGGTGAAGAATTACGTGTCTTTTTTCCAGTGGAGGAAAGAAGTGAAGGGATGATGGCAGAAGATATCCCTTTATGCATTGTATATGAAGATGATGCGGTTCTTATCATTAATAAAGAGGCGAACATGTCAACGATTCCGTCTAGAGAACATCCGACAGGGAGTGTTGCCAATGCGATTTTATCTCATTATGATAAGCAGCATCTGGCAAGTACAGTGCACATTGTAACACGGTTAGATCGTGATACTTCAGGGCTTATGCTTATTGCAAAAAATCGTTTCGTGCATCATCTTTTATCTAAGCAGCATCAACAAAAAGCTGTGAAACGAACTTATGAAGCAATTGTTCATGGTGAGATGGTAGAACGAGAAGGAATGATTGATGCACCAATTGGTCGGAAATCTGATAGCATTATTGAGCGAACGGTTTGTGAGGATGGACAAAGGGCAATTACTCATTTTAAAGTAATTGATAGTACATATGATAAGACACATGTAGCGCTGGAGCTTGAGACAGGAAGAACGCATCAAATTCGTGTGCATATGGCTCATATAGGACATCCATTACTCGGTGATAACTTATATGGAGGAAGAAGGGATGAAATGAAACGGCAAGCACTTCATAGTAAATCTTTGACGTTTTATCATCCTATTTTAGAGAAAGAAATGTCTTTCACTATAAAGATTCCAAGCGATATGCAAGAGTTACTTAGGAATGCTTAAAAAGGGAACAAAATTCTTATATTATAAAGAATTTTGTTCCCTTTTTTCTTAGCGGAATAATATTAAAATTTGGTTTTCACCCGTACGCTTTATAACGAAAAATCCACTTTCGGCTTTTGTAGCAATGCCATTGTCATTTGGACGACAATATCCATGCGTTTCGCAAGTGCCGTCATCACGTACTAACATTTGCCCAATTAATCCGACAGGAAGCCACTCGGCGCGATCTTTTCTGGCTACATATTTGCAAGCTGGATCCCATTCTGTATTTAAAAGAGGTTGTATTTCTTCTGTTTCCGTCCATACATATTGGCGTTTTCCAAAGTTATCTGTTTTATAACGTTTTTGCCAACTTAAAGCCCCGCTATTTCCTATAAGTGCAGGGGTTGCACTAGATATTCCTAAAATGAATGAATCGTGTGAAGTAGCTATCCGAATTTTTTCTTCGCTACTAAATGTAACGAAATAACCGATATCAATAGGTTTATGGTCTTCTGTTTCAAACATTTGTGCAAAATCCGTTCCGCTTGCATTGTAAGACGCGCCCTCAATGTACATTTCTCCATTATGGGCAAGCCATTTAGCACCGATATTATGGTCGGTGTCGTTTACACCATTTGCAATAAACCAAGAATAAGCTTCTTCTGCAGTGCCGAAGCGCCCCATAATATGGCTACCTGCAAAATGAGCTGTTGATGTATGATGACCTTCCGCATGAGAAGAGGATCCGTTAGCGATAGTTGCGGTTCCTTCTGCGTGTGCTGCTTCGCCTAAAGCAATCGTCTGTTTACCCTCCGCATGAGAATAAGCACCGCCTGCTGTCGTTTCACTTCCCTCACTATGCGAACTATGTCCAGTTGCTTTTGAGTTTGATCCTTCTGCATGAGAGAAAGAACCTTTTGCGTGTGTTAATAAGCCTTCCGCATGTGCTGCCATGCCCTCCGCATGAGAGTGAAGCCCTTCCGCATATGCATATCGGCCGCCCCTTTTAACTTTTGTATTTTCAGGTGTAGGTGTCTCAATTATGAGTGGTTTTTCAGTTTGTATATCATTCGATGAAGCTAATGCTTCTTTTATTTTTTTTACTTTGTTTATAATAGCAGCTGGAATTTCTGGTTCCACTTTTTTATTTATTGCTGCAGAAATATTTTCTTCCGCCTTTTCTTCTGTTTGGTTAGAATGTAGTACCTGTTCATCTTGATTTGAGAGCTGTTTATTTTTTTGTTGCATCTTTATTTTTTTACGATCGATTATGCGGCTCATCACAGCATTTTCTAAAGAGACATATGTTGGTTTTACTTTACTTTTTTTTGATGACTCTTGTTCTTCCAGCTCTTCTATCGCTGCCGCCCGAATACTACACCAGTTGTTAATTCCGTACATGGGCAGATATAAAGGGGGAAATTTTCTTTTTTGTTTAGAAGATTTTTTCTTCATTCTGTCACCTCCTGCGACATTATATGTAGGGTAATTAAAAAAAGATGCACTTTATTGCATCTTTTTTTAATTACTTTACCTAGTTTTATATGAAATTTTCCTAAATAATACAGTAATCTCTCGCTAAGTAAGGTAGTTATGAAATTGGACGGAATTTCTCAGCGACAAAAGGTAAAGAAGAAGGGACAGAGAAAGTCTCCATTTCAGGATAACGTAATCCGGTTAATTTGCCGCCAAATACAGCACCAGTATCAATATTGACTGTCTGATTGACGAATCGAGGTTCTTTTACTGGTGTATGTCCATATACAATCCAAGCTTGCCCCTTGTATTCTTGCGCCCAATCGCGACGGACAGGTGAGCCATCAGCATGCTTTTCTCCTGTAATATCGCCATATAATACAAAGGTTTGTACTTTTTTATCTCGTCTTCCTATGTAATCTTGCTGAATCCCAGCGTGACATACGATTACTCTTTTTTTATCTAGTATGTGGTAGAGCGGTGATTGCTCATAAAGAGTGATAAACTTTTCTTTTATAATGTTTTGCTTATGAGAAGGAAGTGCCTCATATTCAGCAACAGTTGTTTCAAGTCCGTGAGCGATTGTTACATTACGCCCAAGGAAAAATCGATATAGTTTATTACAGTGATTTCCAGGAGCGTAATAAGCTTCTTTTTTATGTATGACAAGTTCCCATACAACTTCAATCATACGTAATGAATGAGGACCACGGTCTGTAATATCACCAACGAATGCAAGTTTACGTTGTTCAGGGTGAATCGGTAGACCGCTACTCCAGTTATATCCTAGCTTCTCTGTTAAATTTTGAAACTCTTGGAAGCATCCATGAATATCTCCTATAATGTCATATTTCATATTTAAACCTCCATCGTATTTTTCATTAGTATATCTAAAAAAAGATAGAGATAAAAATATAGCGTTTTTCTGTTGTTCATTTAAACATAAAGATTTTCGTTCTTGAGCGAACATTTAAAATGAATCCAATCGCAATCATGTATGTAAGCAGTGAACTTCCTCCGTAGCTCATAAGAGGTAATGTTATCCCTGTAATGGGAAGTAATCCGATTGTCATCCCGATATTTTGGAATACTTGGAAAGTAAACATTCCGATTGTACCAGCGCAAATGTAACTACCGAAAGGGTCATTACTTTCTAAAGCGATATGAATCATTCGAAAAATGAGTAAGAAAAAAAGTGAAATAATGACACTTGCGCCTAGAAATCCAAATTGTTCAGCGACGTTAGTGAAAATAAAATCTGTATGTGGTTCCGGAAAATATACTTGTCCATTTTCCCACCCTTTTCCTTGCATTTCTCCGGATCCAGTCGCTAAGAATGCTTGTCTTAATTGATAGCCTTGCGCATCATATTTGTAAGGTGCTAACCATCCGTAGAAGCGATTTAATTGATATTCTTTTAAAATGTGTGCTTTAAAGAAATCTGTGTGAGTAAAAAAAATATATATTAATGTAGATCCAGCCACGAAAGTACCTGAAACTAATCCGAAAATAAAACGCCATCGTATGCCAGAAACTAGTATCATTGCTGCAAGCATCGCTGAAATGACCATTGTGTTTCCTAAATCTGGTTCTTTTGCAATAAGTAGTAGTGGTGGCAAGCTTGTCGCAAATATTTTTCCAAGTAATAAAAAATCGTCACGCATTGTTCGAGAAAAATATTTCTCATTATGATTTGCTATAATTCGTCCAATGACAATAATTAAAAACAATTTCATAATTTCAGAGGGCTGAAAATTTCCGATGCCTGGGAGCCTGTACCAAGCGGTAGCGCCTTTAATTGTAACGGCACCTGGTACTTGAAGTTCTAGTCCAATAAGTAGTACCATTGCAAAGCTATACAAATACCAAGCAATTTTTTGATAACGATCGAAATCAATAATCATAATAACACCAATGGCTATAAATCCAATGCAGTACCATTGGATTTGCTTTAGTACAAAATTGACGTTTTGTAAAAATGGTGGTAAAGAGGCTTGCGCACTTGCAATAGCACAACAACTAACAATCCCAATGGCAAATAAAATAAATAGTAATACGTAGTCTATTTGGTATTGAGGATTTGTATCTTTCAATGTGCGTAATCCTTTCTATCGCCTAGTAAATATGTTGATGAAGTCATTCTAAAATTAATATATAAGTAGGCTGTCCATACATTTATTCCACTATTTATGGAAAGTCATACATAATAGGGAGGAATAGCTCCTCCCTTATGCAAAGTTATTTTGCATTTAGCTCTTTTATAATTATATTTAAACAGCGGGAAAGACGTAGATGTGCATCTGGAATGAGATTGGGGTGTTGTTTATAAAATTCAAATGCACCTATACACCATTCGTAGGCTTTTAATAGGCTATCTCTATAATCATTGGAATTTTGTAAGAACCCATACTTTTTTGAGGTTAAAACGAGATGTGAAAAATCTTCAGATCCTTCAAGTAATTTATGGTGTACTTGCTGTCCAGCATGAAAGCGAAATGAACTTAAAGGCTCAGTGATATAAAACGCATCACCTTTTGAAAGTAAACTTATCCAAGAGGCCATATCTACACTGCAAGAATAATTCCTTTCCATTAATGTACCAAAAGGTTCTGTTAATAGTCGCTTTCGAAAGAGTACAGTCGTAGGCTCACCGATAATATTCTGCCCAGATAAAAGCATACGGTTCCCAAAATCTAGCCCACTTAGCAGAGTGTTTTCGCTATACAATCTATTTACAGCGGGGTGATTTTCAATTAAATCTCCATTATCATCAATCCAAGTACGATATGATGTAATAAGTGTGAGTTTTTGATTTACGTCTTGTTGGAAATAGAACATCATTTTTTCAATTTTATTAGTGTGGAATACGTCATCGTCCATTAAGAAATTTATGTATTCTCCACTAGATTTTTCTAAGAGCATGAGGTCATTAAGAAATTGTCCTAGGTTAGCACTATTTCGAATATATGTTATATGGGAATGGTTTGATAAGTATTTTTCATGCATTAATTTTTCTGTTTCATCATTCGTACTATCGTCTCCTACAATAATTTCGATGTTTGGATAATTTTGAGCAAGTGCACTTTCGAGAGCGATTTTGAAATAATGAGGTCGATTATAAGTGGGAATAAGAATGGAAACGAGAGGTAGATTCTTTTCGCTCGTCATAGGTAACTTCCTTTCAGACTCTTTTTTTTGTAAGAACAATATCTTGATAACTTGTATATTCTTGTCTGCCGCACCATAAACCGTAATGTGGTTTATTCATTACTTTTAAGCCGTATTTATTTAATAGAGTACAAATATCTGTTTCAGGATAAGCAACTGCGAAATTGGGGATATCTTTATTTACAACGTAGCAATTTTCAATTTGATGATAAAATCCTAACGTACTTTGTCCTGCATTTAAATAATAGGACGATTCAGGATTTATTAGAAAGAATGTAATGAAACATCTACCGTCTTTTTTTAATACACGTACAATTTCAGATACGTAATGTTCTAATTCTTTTGGGAGAAGATGCGTAAATACAGAAGTTAAAAAGATAAAATCGAATGTCCCGTCTTCATAGGGAAAACGATATTGAGAGGCATCTTCTTTTCCCTCTGGGTTATAGAATTGATTGTATATGTCAACATGTTCAAAATGAAAATTATTACGCATAGTTGAAATGTTATTTTGACACCAAGTAATCCCATCTTTAAACAAATCAAATCCATAATACGCTCCATTATCATTTAAGTAATTCATTAATGGTACAGCCATTCGGCCGACGCCACAGCCTACATCTAATACTTTTTCATTTGATTTTAAATCTCCAATTTGAATAAAATGCTTTAGGAACTCTTTTCCAACCTTTTTGAAGTCGCCACCTACATATTGGACGAGTTCAGGAGGGGGGAGTAAAGTCCTTTCTTTGTTAAGTTCGCTCATGAATATACCCCTTTCTTGTGTGAGAATATGCAGTAAACAGTATTTGTTTTATCCAGTTATTTGCAGTAACTCTATTAATAAAATTTTCAATTTGTAGTGAGAGAACACAGGAAAACAATTGTTATATGTAAGGAGATTCCGAAAAAGAATACTTAATTGGATTAGAAGTGAGAGAAGGATGAGTAGAAATGGAATCTCCTATAGATTAAATCTTCTTTTATTCTTTTCTCCAATAAACGCCAAATACATCAATTTTAGTAATAGGGGCTTTTAAATTTCGTTGGTTTCTAAAGTCTGTCACAGCCTCAGCACATGGCGGGAGCCCGTAGTCATCGATAATTATATAGCCACCTTTAGAAACTTTATCATATAAGTTCACGAGACCATCCATGGTGGATTCGTACATATCACCATCAAGCCGTGCAATTGCTATTTTTTCAATTGGTGCTGTTGGTAAAGTATCTTTAAACCAGCCTTTTAAAAATTTCACTTGATCATTTAGTAAATCATATTTTTTGAAATTCTCTTGTACTTGTTCTAAAGAGACACGTAAGTAATCGAATGTGTGTAAATAATCACCGTAATCTTTTGGATATTGTTCTAGATTCGGTGCTGGCAAACCTTCAAATGAATCTGCAACCCACACATTACGATTCGTAATGTCGTTTGCTTGTAAAAAACCATTCATAAAAATGCATGATCCCCCGCGCCATACACCTGTTTCAATAAAATCTCCCTCTATATTTTCACGAACAACAGTTTCCATTGCCTCTTGTAATTGGTTCATACGTTCTCGACCAATCATGCTATGTGCTGCTCTTGGCCAATCCATTCCATCATGACGTTCACTTTTTGAAACATTTGGTTTTACAATTTTTAAGTTATGGTTTTCAGCATATTGCTTAATGAATAAAGGGAGAGGGACTGTAACTGGTTCGAATTCTATTTCTTTCGAAATATGTAGAGATGCGGGTAAGTATGCCTCATATTCCAACCATATTTCAAATAAAATTGTCTTCTTTAGCAATTCGAGATAAAGCTGAACAGCAGATTTACTTTCCATATTTGTGCCTCCTGCGAAATGTCATACAACAATATGATTATGTAGATAACGAATGTTTCATGATTGAATTTGAAATTGAAAAAGCAGTAAAACTGATATCAGTTTTACTGCTAAGTAAAAAATTAAGCAACTTTTTCAATAATAATGGATGCACTCGTACCAAGAGCTAACGATAGCCCGAGCCCTGTAACGATTACTTCAACTAATGATGGAGTTGTCGTAATTTGCGTAATGGCTTGAACAACGATAGGTGCTCCAACTGAAATTAAACTCGTTCCAGTACCTGGTACAGGTACTCCATTCACTTGGATTGTAAGACCTCCTAATAGACTTACTGCTGCAGTGTATACGATAACAGTAATTTTATAGAATCCAGTTTCACTAATTACGAAAGTATCGGCATCTAATTGAGAAATTGCTGTACCAAACTGAGATCCAACAGTATTAAATGGTACTGGATCATTAATTCCTAGATCTAAAGAAATTCCACCGGAGTTAAATGCATACAATCCTGCTGGAAGCCCAAGCCCAGATGGTCCAGTCGGCCCTGTAGGTCCAGTCGGCCCCGTAGGTCCAGTCGGCCCCGTAGGTCCAGTCGGCCCCGTAGGTCCAGTCGGCCCTGTAGGTCCAGTAGCCCCAGTGTCACCAGTCGGCCCTGTAGGTCCAGTAGCCCCAGTGTCACCAGTTGGCCCTGTAGGTCCAGTAGCCCCAGTGTCACCAGTCGGCCCCGTAGGTCCAGTAGCCCCAGTGTCACCAGTCGGCCCCGTAGGTCCAGTAGTCCCAGTAGTCCCAGTCGGTCCCGTAGGTCCAGTCGGCCCCGTAGGTCCAGTCGGTCCCGTAGGTCCAGTCGG
>NZ_JAKUDW010000080.1:0-23701 GCF_022662595.1 Bacillus cereus group sp. BfR-BA-01524
ACTAACTCTGTTATTGATAACATTCCTGTTGGTTTATATCCTTTTGGAATTGATGTCCTAATTGGTTAAAATTATTTATAAGCAAAATAGAATACCAAACTAAAAATAACTAATATGTGTATTTCTAATTAAAACTCTTTTAGTTTTTAAAATAAATTATTAACATATTTATAAAAATCCTTTTTTAAAGGGCATACCTAGTTGTATGCTTTTTTTATAAAATTCAAATCCGTTATCTCGGCAATCGTGGTTCAATTTATCCTTTTTGTAATAACCTTGTTCAATTTCTTCAAATGAGAATCCTAATTTCTTACCTAAACCTAAGAACGAGTACAACTATTCTTCATAAAGCTCAGTGTCTTGATTTGCACGAAATTCCGACACAGATTCATATACATTGTTAAATTAATTGATTAACGTACTTGCGGTATAAATGTTATGTTCTAATAATTTCAGGTTATATTCATTATGATTAAATCCGATGCCGTACCCTAATGAAGTTATAAAATGGAATCCATCTATATATTCGATTAAAATGACTTCTTTTTCACTAGGACCTTTATTACTCCAATGCTTAAAGCACCTTGTTTCATTTGCAAGCTCTCCAATTTCAAGTTGTAAAGCAAGGATTAAATTGTAAAATGAATTTCCCCCTTCCTATTTAGCAAATGCCTAATCCTATCGGACGATTTTTAATTAAATCCTAGTCGGCTTGATCTATTACAAGGAGGGAAACCTCTGCTTGGTTACTTTTAGATTAGTTTATATCTTACTGTTAAAAATCCATGCTCCAAGATGGTTAGCTAGTGTTTTAGCAACCACATGTACTATTGTAGCTATTTATCAAACGCTTTTAATTTTATTTCCATGAATACAGCAAAAAAAGAGACCCCATGGCTCTTTTTTTACTCCTTAATAACAATCTAAATATGGTAAAATATATCCATCGTCATATGTCCAACTATGTAATTTTCATAGCAGCAAAATTACAACTAGACCTATACAACATGATTCAAAATAAAATGAAGGAGAGTTTTTAGTAAAAGGACATATTCGAAAAAGAGGAAATAAGTACTGTATCTTTATTGCTATTGGTCGTGATTCAAAGACAGGAAAAAGAAGAAAAAATGTTTTTCTGGTTATAAGACAAAAAAAGAAACCAAAAAAGATTACAGAGTTAAATGAAGGGAATTTTGTGGAGCCGTCTAAACTTAGTTTAAAAGACTATCTGGTTCAGTGGTTAGAAATTAAAAGGATGAGTATAGAAAAAGAATACATACGTTTCTTATAGTAGCAACATAACCGACCATATTTTACCGAACATGCAGGAAGAAGCAGTAAAAAATTTTGATAAAAGTATCTTTGGATAACTAATTTTTGCAAAATGTTTGCATTTTATAATAAAAAACTAAATAAATCTTCTATTAACAAGGTTTATTCATCTTAACATATGTTATCGTGTATAATACATATGTTAAGTAAATTCAGAATAACGAGGCAAATATTATGGACTTTGTTTATATTAATCAAAACGTATTAAATAATCTTCTATACATTTTATGTAGTATATTTGTTTTTTATTTCATATATGATAGCAGGCATTATTTGAAAAAATACAAAATATTACTGATTACCCTTTGTTCTAGTATCCCGCTTATTTTATGTATGCGATACCCTATCTATATGGATGAAAGTTGTATTCATGACTTAAGACAAATTCCGGTCATAATAGGTACGCTTTATGGTGGATTCCCTGTCGGTATCATATTGTTTACAATTTTATTAATTACAAGATTTATATTTTATGGTTTTAACATGCTAACAGTCGTTGTTTACGGAATAATGTTCATCGTTACAGCACTCGCATCTTCAAAATTTAATACATATAATAGAAAACTTAAAGTAGCTTTTTCCATGTTTTTAACCTTTTTCCTAGCAATATTTACAACTGTAATTGTATTAACTTTATCAGATTTTGAAGTGAATAATTTATATATTATTTATTTCATGGTATTACCGACTACTTTAATGTTATTTATTGTTTATATAAATGAAGTTATAAAAGATGCTGTATTAATGCGCTCAAAATTAATTAAAATGGAAAAAATGGAGATTGTTAGCCAACTCGCTGCAAGTATATCGCACGAAGTAAGGAATCCTTTAACGGTCGTAAAAGGATTTACACAGCTTTTAAAAACACCAAATTTAACTCCTGAATCAAGAGACGAATATATTAAACATATACTTGAAGAGTTAAATCGTGCCCAAGAAATTATCGATGATTACTTAACGTTTGCCAAACCTGCTCCAGAAAAATTAGATCAAATTTCAGTAAAACAAGAGTTAAATCGAGTTATTAATATGATATTGCCATTATGTAATATGAATACGATACATATTACACAGGATTTTTCTGAGGCAACCATTGTTGGTAATAAACAGCACTTTCAACAATGTTTTTTAAACTTAATAAAAAACAGTATTGAAGCAATGCCTAATGGTGGTACCTTAAATATTTCCTCATCTATCAATAATAGTAAAGTTGAAATACGAATTGAAGATAGCGGAGTTGGAATGTCACAGGAGCAAATAAATCGATTCGGTGAACCGTATTTTAGTACAAAAACAAAAGGCACTGGTTTAGGTACGATGGTTGCTGTTAAGATTATTGAGACGATGCATGGAAGTTTAAAAATCCGAAGTATCGTTAGTAAAGGAACAACTCTAACGATTACGTTCCCGAAATATAGTAAGAATACGCATTTAAACAAATAAAAAAGGGGCATAGTTGCTCCTTTTTTATTTGTTTCGATACATAAGTATCTTCAATGTTTTTTTAGTTTACATTTGTGAAGACTAATTAAAAATTAGTATCCTCCGCCCCAGCAGCTGCATCCTACAATTATTAATAGAATGAATAACACAACTAATAAAGCGAAACCTCCACCAAAACCACAAGAACCACCGTAACTCATATTTTCTCCTCCTTTTGGTTTGAAAACTAATAGGTAGTTGATCATTTTAACTGGTTCGTATTATACATTATGTGTATATCCCTTTTTTGAGCATGTCTACATAAAAATAAGTAAAAGCACTCGTTTAAAGAGTGCTTTAAAATGGATACCAAAAGTTTTGAAATACGTTTAATTTTAAATATACCGCAACAATGAATATGAAAACACCGGCAAATAAAGCGATGAAATCTTCACGTTTCGCCTTACTTGTATAAAACCATGTACGTTTATCCTTCTTTCCAAATCCTCTTAAATCCATTGCATTTGAAACCGTATCTATTCTTTCTAGAGAATGAATGATTAGTGGCCAGAAAATTAAAACACGGTTCTTCATACGAACCCATAAACTTGCTTCTCCTTTTTCAAAAGCCACTCCTCTCGCTTCTTGCGCGTGTTTAATAATTTTATACTCAGACTGGATGTCAGGAATATAACGTAGTGCAATATTTATTGCATATGTAATCTTATAATGGATACCAAGTTTACTTAAACTACTTACAAATTCGCTTGGATCTGTCGTGTATATAAAAAGAAGTGTAAATGGTAATAACGTAAAATACTTTAATGAAAGTGTAGCTGCATAAAATAATGTTTCATATGTAATCGTTGCATATCCAATATGTAAAAACGAGGTATATGATTCAGTTAATTCAGATCCATGAGTTGGTGTAATAAATAAAATCATGACAGAGTTTAATAAACTAAATGTAAATATGACACTAAAAACAATTAAAATTTTACGAAATGGAATTTTAGCAATGCTGAGTCCGATACACCCAATAATAAATAGTATTAGCAACACCCGAAAATCAAAAAACAAAAAAGTAAGCGTCATACAAAAAATAAATAAAAACAATTTCACTACCCCATCCATACAATGAAAATATGTACTATGCACCTTCCTCCCTCCTATTACTATCTAAATAAAGTTCCATAAATTTTTCTGGACATGCAATCCCACTAAATTTAACAAGCTTGGTTAAAGAACTCTCTCTTAAGTTAGCTATTTGTAACGTTTCTTGATCACCAAATACATTAGACACTGTATTATCCGCAATAATTTTCCCTTCATGTAGAACTACTGCACGGTCTGCATATTCTAGTGCGAGATTCATATCGTGAGTGATAAAAATAAATGAAATACCCTTCTTAGCTAGTTTTTTAATAAACGACATAAATTGTTTATAATGATAATAATCTTGTCCCGCTGTCGGTTCATCTAATATGATAAGCTTAGGATTTGTTGTTAATACAGATGCGATTGTTAATCTCTTTTTTTGCCCATAGCTTAGTGCTTGAATTGGCCAATTACGAAATGGATATAAACCACAAATTTTTAAAGTTCCTTCTACTCTATTCTTAATTTCTTCCTTAGAAAAATTATGTAATGTTAATGTAAATGAAACTTCTTCAAAAACAGTAGGTTGTGTAATCATATGATTTGGATTTTGCATCACGTAAGATATGATTTCCCCACGTTTACGAATAGACCAAGAACTAATATTTTCACCTTCTAACAAGATTTTCCCATTTTTCATTTTGTTTATGCCTATAAGACTATGAGCTAATGTTGATTTCCCTGCTCCATTATGTCCCAACAGTGCCACAATTTCTCCTTCATATATTGAAAGGTTTACATTTTCTAATACTTTTTGTTTATTAGGGTATGAAAATGATAAATTCTCCACTTTAAGTAATTCCTTGTTTTTAGTATTACCTTTTAATATGACTTGTTTCTCCATCCACTCTTTTAGAACGTTGCTTACCTTTTCTTTTTGAAGGTTTTCCATTGGATATATTACGTCATTATTACGATCAAAATGTAATCTCTTTAATGCTTCGATGTAAATAGGCTCTCTTAAGCCAATACGTGGTAATATATTTGACGCTAAGATTTCTTTTGGTGTTCCTATTGCAATAACTTTACCTTCATCAATTAATATAACTTTGTCTAAATCCAGCTTTAAAATTTCTTCTATCCTATGTTCGATAATAACAATCGTTTTATTATATTGCTCATGTATATCTTTCATAAGTTCTATCGTATGTAAGGCGCTTAGTGGATCTAAGTTCGCTAATGGTTCATCGAACAATAATATATCCGCATTTGTTGTTAATAAACCAGCTAGAGAAACTGTTTGCTTTTGACCTCCTGATAATTCATGTGGACTTTGTTTATGAAACGTATGCATCTTCACCTTTTTTAATGAGTCCGAAACAATCTTTTTCATATCATCTTGCTTTACACATTCATTTTCTAAATAAAAAGCTACATCTTCTTCTACTGTCAGACCAATAAATTGAGCATCTTGATCTTGCAAAATTGTTCCTACCTGCTTACTTTGTTCAAAAATACTTCCTTCCCTCGGGTCTTTACCGGCAATTAAAACGTTACCTGTACTAATCCCTTCGTAAGAAAATGGGATTAGCCCATTTATACAATGAGCTAATGTCGACTTTCCTGAACCACTTCGTCCAGCAATTAGCACCTTTTCCCCAGGGTATATATGAAAGGTAATATCACTTAAAGTAGGCTGCGCAGCATGCCCATATTGAAAGGTAAATTGTTCAAACGAAATAATTGGTTGCATGTTAACATCCCTACTTTTCAATTTTTAAATGTGTATGTTTCTTATTAGATTTTGCCAAGCCAATTGTAAGTGGCAATCCAAGTACTAAGAAAACGATAACATCCGAAATTGTTGCTCCTAATACTTGTATAACAATTTTGTCAAATGGTTCTCCCATCACAATAATATCGAATGCCCCAGCAAATATAATAGCAATGACAATACCAACTAACCCAGTAATTGCTAAATAAGAAATATCCCCCTTGTTAAACGACCCGTTTTTCACACTAAAGCCAACTCTTTTTTGAATAAGACCCATTGAAAAGCCAATAATCCCTGAACTAATAACCCAGCCCCACCAAATCCCCCAGCCAGCAATCGTATCTGTTACTGTATGACCTATTAGTCCGATTAACAGTCCTGCCACTGGACCAAATAATGCTCCAAAAACAGTTAATATAGCTAATGCTGGTTTAATAAATGTATTCGGTGCAATAGAAAATCCCCAAAGTCCTAATATCCCGTATAATGCTGCTCCAATACCGATTGCTACTACTAACTTTGTTGATAATTTGTTCATTACAATTCCCCTCTCATATTAGTCAACTTTTATTACTCTATATTTAATTTAAAAATGAATTATGCATCTACACTCCCTTTCTATACAACAAAAAATGACCTCTTATATAAGAGGTCATTTTCTTTCACGTTCAAGAATCCTCTTATCTTTCAAAAAACACAACGTGTCCTCTGCGGAATTAGCACCTTCCTATAAAATTGCATAGGGGTTGCTGAGGTTTCTTAGGGCCGTTCCCTCCACCTCTCTGGATAAGTATTAATTTGTAATTCGTATTATGGCACTAAAAAGTGTAAATTTCAACACTTTTCTTACTATTTTTATTTTTTGTTAAATGGCACTTTTAAATCATTGTATTCTTATCGGAATTGTGAAATAATGAATTCAAAATCGTTTCGGGAGGAATGCATTATGAAAGTTATTGGTTTGATTGGAGGATTAAGTTGGGAATCTACATCATTATACTATAAACATATTAATACGCTTACACTCTCTCAATACGATCAAAATGCGAAGCTAATTTTATATAGTATGGACTTTGGTGAAGTAACTACTTTATTACAAAACCATCAATATGAAGAAGTGAAAAATGAACTAGTCACAGTTGCAAAGAAGGTTGAAAAATCTGGGGCTGAATGTTTATTAATGTGTTCAAATACCGTACATTTATTTGCCGAGGAAGTAGAACAAGCAATATCTATCCCGCTTCTTCACATTGGTGATGTAAGTGCTAAAGAGATGGTAGAACAGAATATAAAACGTATCGGACTATTAGGAACAAAACAAACGATGGAGCAAGATTTCTATAAATCACGATTAGCGAAATATAACATTGAGACAATTATCCCAAATGACGAGGAAAGAACTTTTATCCACCATGTCATATTAGATGAATTAAGTAGAGGGATCATTTCAGAAATATCTAAAGAAAAGCTATTACAAATTACAAAATCATTAATTCAAAACGGCGCTGAAGGTATATTATTAGGCTGTACTGAAATACCTTTACTCATCTCCCAAAATGATCTCGCTGTTCCCGTTTTTGATACTGCTTTTTTACATGCAAATACTGCTGTGCAATTTGCTGGATAGGAATATAAAAGCATAAAGGTGAGAACCTCTATGCTTTTATATTATTACAATTATTTATTTAAAAGAGATTCAACAACTGCAATTGCTTCTTTTGAACCACCACATTCAATAAAGCTATCATTAAGTTTTCGTATACCATGTTTATACTTTTCATTTGAAAGAACATCTGTTACAGCCTCTTTTAAAGTGTGCACATTAACATGTTCTTTCAATAATCTCTGTGCCGCTTCAAGTTCAGTTAATCTTTGCGCTATCATAGGCTGATCTTTATCATGCGGTATAATTACAAATGGGACATTATAATGAATGGCATCGTGTACACTATTCATGCCACCATGTGTAATAAAAACATCTGCTTCATTTAATACTTCTGATTGGGGTACGTATGGAGCAATTATAAAATTATCTGGCGCTTTCTTAATTTTAGAAGGATCATTTCTATCACCAATTGCCATTACGACTATCCCATCAAAATCTGAAAAAGTATCAATACAAGTATTAAAGAATGGTTCGAGTCCTTCAAGAAGCGTTCCCATTGAAATATAAATAACTTTCTTCTCTTTAAGTGATTCCAGTGGAAACTTTATATTTGTTTTACGCTTTAAAATACTCGGTCCAATAAAAATGTCATTTTCTCCGAACGATTCGCTATTAGGTTGGAAATAACGACTTGTGTATACGAGACAAACATCACCCTTATTATTCATAAATTGAAGATTATTCTTTGGTTTTACTCCAAATTCATGTTCCATCTCGTTTAGTAATTTTTCAGAGATCTCCTCTGGTTGGAATGGTATATCTGCATTTGGATGAAAAGGTAATGTCTTCAAAAACTCTGAAGGAATTAAAAATATAGGTGAGGAAACTACACCTGGAACTTGTAAATACTCCTTTACTAACTCTCCCGCACCAAATATATCATAAATTACGAAATCAAAATTTATGCTTTCACTTAAGTGTTTCGTAATTTCTAATATATATAAAGAAGTTTGAACATGCACATGAAAGAAAGCATTTAACCCAGATGAGGTTTCAGCATCAATAGAAATCTCCTTTAATAGATCCCGATGTGTATGTACAGTAGCTCCTAAATCTTCAATCCTATCTTTAAAGTTTGCAGTTGTAATATAATGTACGTTATCCCCCCGTTCAGTAAAGGCTTTTACTAAATTTAATGTAGGGTTTACATGTCCCTCTGCTGGAAAATTAACCACTAAAATATTTAGCATCTATTCCTCACTCCTTACATTTCACTGTTTTAATTAAGCATACTGTTATTTGTACAAGTAATCCTCCTCTAATAGTCCTAATATGCTTGCTACATTATGTTGATAAATAATTTTCAGTCATCAACATAAAAAAAGCATCTACCTATGTAGATGCCTAACCGTGATAAGGAGTGTTCTGTGAGGTTAGAACAAACTTTTCTGCTTGTCCTATGCTATCAATATATGATTTATTTTATAAAACGTGAATAATTAATAGAATTATTTTATCCATTTTATATGATCAAATGGATAAAATACCATTTCTACCTTACCTATTATATTTGACTCATCAATAAGTCCAAGTGTATTCCTACTATCTTTACTATGATTACGACTATCACCTAACACAAATAATTTATGCATAGGAACTTTTATTGCTCTAAAATTTGAAAAACGATTGGATACTTGTAACATATCTAAATGTATATACGACTCATCACGCTTTTTACCGTTAATATATACCTCATTTCTAATCTATTCCCAGATAAAAACGCCTCTAGTTCACATGAATGCTAGAGACGTTTCGTACATTTTAATTCTCTTTAGAGTCATCTGTTTTTGGCGCTTCACCAGTTAATCGCTTATTTTCCAAATCAAAATAAGCATCTAAAACTTCTTTTCCAATATCGGAGTTAATGCCCGATTTATCATTTTTAACCCACGGTACTACAACAGAAAATGCTACTTCTGGATCATCATATGGCGCATATCCAGCTAATGTTAAGTTATAACATTCTCTACGATCGCCTTTCTCATTTCGCCCAATATCATTTTCTCCACCATATACAGTTTGTGCGGTCCCTGTTTTACCAGCTGGTTTATATGATGCTTTTTGGAACGCTCTTACTCCCGTTCCATCTCCTTCTTGAAATACTTTTCTAAATCCTTCTTTTACTTGATTAATATATTCTTGTTTCATATCGATTCTATTTAAAACAACGGGTTCTATTGATTGTACTACTTTACCAACCTCATCTTTTTGAACGGTTTGTTCTCTAATCTCTTGAACAATTTGTGGTTTCATTCGATACCCTCCATTTGCGATAGTCGAAATATATTGTGCAAGCTGAAGTGGTGTATACGTATCATATTGTCCAATAGAATAATCTAATAAGAAACCAGGCTGATTATCTTTTCTTCCAATTTGTCCTGCAGTTTCATTTGGTAAATCAATACCAGTTTGTACGCCTAGTCCAAATTGCCTGAAATAATACCTCATTTTATCAAAATATTCTTGTTTAATATCTAGTGAACTATTTTTCACATAATCCACGCCAGCAATTTTTAATGCAATATTAAACATATAAACGTTTGAAGAAACTTGTAACGCTCTTAGATCGTCTATATCACCAAAATTTTTCCAAGACTTCTTCTCCTTAGTTCCTTTAAACTTCATAGGTGCATCATAAAAATGTGTTCCAGGGGTTATTGCATTTGTTTCAAACCCTGTTAACACTGTCGCACCTTTAACCGTTGATCCAAGCTCATAAGAACTAGTCAGCGTGCCTAAAGCGTAATCTTCTACTTCCATTTTCCCGTCTTTTTCTACAAGCTTTTTCCCAGCCATTGATAATACTTGGCCATTTTTAGGATTCATCATCACTACGAAAGCACGGTCTAACATTGATTCTGATCCTTTATATTCTTTCAATATTTTTTCTATGCTCTCTTCAACTTTTTTCTGTAATTCCATATCAATTGTTAAAGTTAAATTCTTTCCGCTTTTCCCTTCCGAAACCGTTTCCGTTCTCATTGTATTGCCTTGTTTATCAGCAATGCTTCTTACTTCTTTTTTCGTACCATGAAGTACATCTTCATATTGCTGTTCGATATAACTTTTGCCGACCCTATCATTTCGGCTATAATCACGCACTAAATAATAATCTAACCTTTCACCTGGTAATCCTTCATCAGCATTTGAAACGTTACCAAGAACAGAACGGAATAGACCATCATTTACATAGATTCTCTCCCAATCAACTGATGCGTCTACCCCTGGAAGGTTCGCTAAATTTTCACTAATCACCGCATATTCCTGTTCACTAACGTCCTTTTTAATAATTTGAGGTGCCATTTGAAAACCTGAGCTCATTTTACTTTTAATAGCTAACACTTCTATATCTTTAGCCGTTAGTTCTTGAAGATTTTTATCTGTAACGCGCTTCCTTTTTAAATCTTCTATTTTTTTGTTTAGCTCTTTTCCGGTAATATCCTTATCTCGGAACTTATCTATTTCTTTTTTTGATACTAATTCTTGAGTAAATTCTGGATTTAATTGCATCCAAAAGTCTTTCTTATCCGTTTCCGTTAACTTATCTATATCGTCTTGTGGCATTTCTATTATGTCTGCAAGTTGTCTTGCTGTTTTTAATATTTCTTCTTGTTTTACACCCTTCACCTTTGTATATGTAATCGTACGTAAAGACTTATTATCAACTACTGGATTTCCTTCACGATCAAATATTTTCCCACGTGGTACAGAAAGGGCCACGGTTGCATTTTCTCTCTTCTCTAGTTCATTTTTATATGTTTCTCCATCAAAGATTTGCACTTTCCCTAACTGAATAATGATGCCAGAAAATAATAAAAATACACAAAGGAATAAAATATTTAGCCGGAGAGGTACTACTCTACCACTTTTCTTCTCTTGCTTTTTCACCTCGTCATAATCTCCTCCTTACAATATTCCAAATAATAATCACATTTCTATATTAAAAGTAATGTACATTTTCTATACATTGCTTTGTACAAATATTAATATAATGTTTAAAACTTAATAGAAATTAAAACAAAGGTAAAGAAAAAGTAAAGGTTACTAAATTTAATATAAAAATACCCAATAACAAAAAGCTTAGCTTTCACTAATCGCTTTGTTATTGGGTATTAAGTGATTTAAGAATTACTACTAGTGCGTACTGCTATACATTTATCGTCACAATTCGACAGAGGTTGTTTACTTTGTACTTTCGGTAAGTAAATAGTTACCGTTGTCCCGACCCCAACCTCGCTCATGATACTAATTGTCCCTTGATGACTTTCAATAATTTTATAACTTAACATTAATCCAATACCAGTCCCTTTTTCTTTCGTACTATAAAAAGGTTCACCTAATCTCTTAATTCTTTCTTCAGGTATGCCTATTCCTTCATCTATTACATGAATGATGACACCATCATCATTTATTTCTTTTATGTGAATTGAAATTTCCCCACCATTTGGCATAGCCTCGATTGAATTTTGCAAAATATTAATAAATACTTGTTTCAATTGATTTTCTGAGCATTCAATAATTATATCTTTGTCATCCGTAAATAGTTCGACTTGAATATTTGTCATAATTGCTTTTGTATTCATTAACGATACGACATTTTTAAAAATTTGATAAATATTTTTCTTTTCTGTATTTATCTCATCTGTTTTAGCAATTGACAGAAATTCTTGCAGGATCGCTTCTATCCTTTCAATTTCAGAAAGCATAAGATCAAAATATCTTTCTTGATCTTCTTTATTAATTTGGAATAACTGTATAAAACCTTTAATTACAGTTAAAGGATTTCTTACTTCATGAGCCACGCCAGCTGCTAATTGACCAATTGCTGCAAGCGTATCTGATTTGTTTAACAATTCTTCTGTCTTTTTTCGCTCTGTAATGTCGCGTACAATAATCATAATTTTATCACGTAATAATGGTAAGCACCTAGCTTCAAAGAAATCAATACTTCCATTAAGTGTGAGTGGATATTCTACAATTACATTCGTTCCTTTTTCCTTTACTTGATTAATGGCTTCCTGAAACTGCTGCGCTACTGAAGATGGTAATACTTCGTAAAACTTTTTTCCCATAAAAGCTTCTGCGGGTACGTAAAACTTCGTAGGAGATCCTGCCTTGTAATCAATAATCGTGCCATCATCTTCTGTTAAGAAACATAAATCTGGTAAAGCTTTAAAAATTAATTCCAGTTCAGATGTTTGTTGTTTTAACTGCTCTTCTATCGCTTTTAAATGCGTAATATCTACACCAACAGCCCAATAACTATATCCTGTTACAGGAAACTGTTCTGATATATTCGACCACATTATTGTTTTGATTTCACCATTTTTACACGTTAAGTGCATTTCCCAATCTCTGAAATTCTTTCCACAAGTTAAAAATTTCTTTTGTATTTGCTGCCGATAACTATGATCAGGATACAATAATTGCAGTGCATTTGGATTTCCAATTATTTCTTCAGCGGTATAACCTGTTACAATTTCACATTCTCGGTTCCACAAAACAAAATCTCCATTATAATCAAGCGCATCGACCATAACAGGCATGTTTTGTAAAATCGTATGTAGTTCCTCCTCTTTTCGAGAAAGCAACGTTATATTTTTACTTTGAAATACTTTTATTGCGCCATCTAAAATTAAACTTGAGAGCATTTCAAAGTATTTTTGACAACTGAAAATTTTACTTTTTTTGGACCATACAACAAAAGAACCTAAATGTTGATTGTATAAGAAAATGGGGATTTCAATCTTTGGAAGTTTACTCTTTTTTATCTCATTCATTCCGAATGAAAAAACACACTCTTTTTCAGCATCAAGAAGTTGATGTGATATGTTAGTTAATTTATAAAATTGTTCTGCCATGGTTTCTATTGTACTCACATCAATAAGTTCCATTAGCCGCGAATTCATTCCTTTTTCACCTCAATATGTAAAATTAATACAAATCTAAAATTCATACTTCTCCATTATACGAAGAAAGCTAGTGTAGGTATATAGCTGTAGAATAATTATTCAAATAAATTTTATTTTTCAATTAAAATAAGAAAAGAATATACATACTGAATACACCTTTAATTAGTATATATTTCGCTCATTCCTCATTTATTGTCTAGGTAACTTGAATTCATCCTTACATTCACTGAATTTTCACTTGAGAGTCATACGCCTCACTAATAGCGGTATAAACATGCAATAAGTATAAAGTTCATAAAATATTCACAATTTTTATGAAAAATATAAACATTTATTCCAATATATTCTATATAATGAAATGTAATAAGGCTTCTATGAATCTCATAGAATACCTTACCCCTAATAAAAAAGAAAAAAGAATCCATATGGATTCTTTTTTCTTTTTTTAATTACATTACATATTTATATAAAGCATGTGCCACACCATGTTCTTCATTTGATAACGTTTCATGTTTACACATTGCTTTTATTTCTTCAACTGCATTCCCCATTGCAATTGATATGTTCGCTTTTTCCATCATTGAAACATCGTTTAGCCCATCACCTATCGCTACAGTGTTTTCAACCGGAATATTAAGATGTTCTGCTAAAGTATATAATCCATTCCCTTTTTGAGCATCTCGATGATTAATCTCTAAATTGTGCCAATATGAAGATGTAATTGCTAAATCTGTATTATGAAGAAATGTTTCTTTTAGTTTTTTTAATTTCTCAATATCATAAGAAAATGGTAATAGTTTATGCACATGTATATCTGTTTCTACAATTGGTTTACAACTTTCCGCACTATGAAACGCTGTATGCTCAAGATATAATGCTGCGATTGTTTCTAACTCTTTCAAGTCGAAATTTTCTTTTGAATTCTTCACATACTCAATTTCATTACGTACACTCTCTACTCCATAATCCGGGACATACACACCTTTATCAGTATAGAGCTGATAATATAAACCATTCTCTTCAAGATATTCTACAATTTCAAGTGCCTGCATATTTTGAATTGGATATCTCTTCATCATTTTCTTATCTTTATATATAAGCGCGCCATTTTCCGCAATGATTGGACACTCTAAATCAACTTCTAACAATAATCGCTCAATGTCAACAATAGAACGTCCTGTACAAATTGCTACGACATGGCCAGCTTCTTGACATGTTCGAATTGCTTCTGCATTTTCTTTACTTATCATTTTATTCCCCGAAAGAAGAGTTCCATCTAAATCAATTGCGATTAATTTCATTATTTCTTCACCACTTTCTATAAATACACGAGTTCCAATTAATTATTAGGTATCGTTTTCATATAATCCTCGTGAGGTACTTCTTATTTATAATTTATGAAAAGCGTTTCAGGTCAAGAAATAATTAAAAATAAAATCCAAAGCTTTTCTTTTTAAAAAGCTTTGGATTTTAAACTATGAATTATAACTAATGTATTTTGTCTCACACATGTACACATTTTTTTCTTCAGTTGGGATATATACTTTAAACTTTTCTAACCGTTTTCCATAGACATGAATCGTAATAACGCTTTCATTTTTGCTGATTTCAAGAATATGACAATCTGCTGGCGGAATTACTTTATCAGTTTCTCCTTCTCCCAAATAAAGGTTTCCTGTATGTGTTAAATAAACAAGTGAATTACCAAGTTGTTTCGTTTGTATAAAGTTCTGCACCATAATCCTTCCTGAAAAAACGCCTTCTACCCCCCATGTGCCATCATGATCATGTAAAGGGGTAGATTGTCCATTTTTCCATACGAGAGCTAGTACTTCAAAACGTTTGAGCGGATCTTCATACAATAAATGTCGTGCATATTGAGTCAAATTCGCCTTCTGTTTATCTAACGGAAGCCATGTTTTCTTTTCTAAAAGTTCTTCTAGTAACTTTTCAATGCCACACACTATTTCTTCTTCAAATAAACCGTTTTCCATAAGATCTGTAACACCTTTAATAAACTTTTGAAATGATTTACTTCCATTACAAGTCAACATAAGAATCCCCCTCTACGTTTTATACAATTCCATATTAAGGTAATTATCTAAAACTCACAATTGAGAAACAAAAAACAAGATGCAAATGTATGCACCTTGTTAAGATCTTTATTTGACTTTCAATCGAATAGGTAAGTATTTTAATGTTTGTTCATTTTCCAATATACATTTTTCTAAACAGAAAGATGGAGATAGCTCTATTTTTTCAAAAGCATTTATAAAGGTAGTTAATGCAATCTCAGCTTCTAAACGTGCAAGTGGTGCTCCTAAGCAAAAGTGAGGTCCTTTCCCAAAGGTTAAATGCTTTTCATTTCCTGTTCGATGTACATTAAATTGAGAGGCTTGTGAAAATTTTTTCTCATCTAAATTCGCTGCACTAACCCACGCAACAATCATCTGATCCTTTTTCATGAAAGGACCAAATATATTTGTATCCTCTGTAATCCTCCGGGCCAATGTAACAGGAAAGCGATAGCGTAATACTTCCTCAATCGCTTTTGAAATTAAGTTAGGCTCTTTTCTTAACTCTTCATAAATTCCAGGTGAATCTACTAAAAAGCAATAAAAGCTATTAATAATTAAATTTGTAGTGGTTTCATTCCCAGCCGCTAATAAACCTAATGAAAAGGTTACAATTTCTTCATCTGTTAATCTTTCGCCCTCGTATTCAGCTCGAATTAAATCGGAAATGATATCATCGGTTAAATGATATCTCTTTTCCTGAACGATCGGTAGAAGATATGCTTTGAATTCATGTAATGCTATCCCTTTCTCGGCATCCAGATCATTAAACTTTTCTTTACTATACGGCATAAATAAAATATCAGACCATTCTTTAATTTTTTTACGATCTGTTGTTGGGACTCCTAATAAATCAGAAATAACGGTAACTGGTAAAGGTGCAGCAAACTGTTCAACGATATTAACTTCACTGCATTTCTCAATATGTTGTACAAGTTCATCTGCGATAGCCTGTATTCGGGGTTTCCACTGTTCTAAACTTCTTGGAGTAAATGCCTTTGAAACAATGGAGCGTACATTGCGGTGTTCTGGTGGATCTGTAGAGTTTATATTTATTCTAGTTTCTAAAGGAGGGATTGAGAATTGTCTGCGCTCCCTTCTACTTGAAAATAAGCGATAATCTGATAAAACACGATTTACATCATCGTATAAAAAAACATTCCATACATCCTGCTCTTCATCATAATGAACCGGGTTATTATCCCTCATCAAACGATACCATTCATACGGATTCCATAATTCTTCTTTTGTTTTCAGCTTTGAAATTTCATGAACTAAAATAACATTTTCAGGTGAAGCCATAGTTCTTTCCTCCCTTTTCTTTTACAATAAAAGTGATAGGTCGGCAGTTCAAAGTTGTATAAACTAACATATGTTATTTTAACATATACTAAAGGGGATTTTTCATTGGAGAACTTGAGAAATATATAAGGGGGATTTTTATGTACGTTGACATTTTACTACTAGCAGAATTAACGACAGGACCAAAACATGGATATGAAATTAAAAAAAATGTTCAAAATCGTTTAGGTGAGAATTTCGAATTAAATCACAACATGCTTTACCCTGCCCTTCGGCGTTTTGAAAATATGGGTGCTATAAAGAAAAAAATACATAAACAAGTCGGAAAACCAAACCGAAATATGTACGATATAACAGAAACAGGAGAAGAAATTTTTTCTGAAATGTTACGAGAGTTTCCCGAAAAACTTGCGACAAACAATGTAGAATTTCTTGTTCGTATCGCTCTATTTGAAAAACTTGACTATGAGGCTAGAAAAGAGATTTTGACTGTACGTCAAAACGTACTACATAATCAGCTTACTGCTATTCAGTCTCTAGATGTTACCTCATCTTTTATTACTGAAGTCATTGAATTTAGTAAATCACGAATTGAACATGAATTGAGTTGGATTACATCACTTATGAAAAAAATATGAAAAAATAACAAGAAAAGTTAAAAATAATGAATGAAAATGATATTTATTATCAATACTATAATTAATACAAGGGCAACCACGATTTGGCTACCCTTCAAAAATTTACACTTCTGGATCGAAAGTTTTACAATCTGTTTCTTCCGTTGTAGATGCATGTTTACCTTTATGACTTACTACGTAAATTGCCTCTGCACTACATTTATTACCGTTCGCCCAAAATTTACAGTTGTTTACTTCACATAAAACGTCTTGTGCCATAGTATCACACCTCCTTGTTCTATTATCATTAACAAAATTCGGAGGTATGATACTCTTTGTCATGCATTTTTTATTCCCTTTTTAGCTTTCTTAATGGTTCAATATCTCCTTGTACAATCACATCTATATTTTCAGTTATTTTTTCAATGTCAAAATGCCACCATTGAATTTGCAATAATTCTTCTATTATTTTATTTGAAAATCTCTCTTTTATTTTATTTGCAGGATTTCCACCAACAATTGTATATGGTGCGACGTCTCTAGTCACAACAGATTTAGCTGCAATGATTGCACCATCCCCTATTTTTATTCCGGGCATAATAGTTGTGTCCATACCAATCCAAACGTCATTTCCTATAACTGTATCGCCTTTGTAAGGTAAATCAGACAAACTAGGTGTATACTTCTCCCACCCATTTCCAAAGATATTAAATGGATATGCCGAAAATCCATCCATCCGATGATTCGCTCCATTCATAATAAAGTTAACTCCAGATGCAATACAACAAAACTTTCCAATAGTTAGGCGATCCCCAAGAAATTCATAATGATGTAATACTCGATCTTCAAATGTTTCTCCATCTTTCGCATCATAATAAGAATAATCACCAACAAGTATATTAGGTTTTGTTATTGTATTTTTTATAAATTGAACGTTTTGATTTCCTTCAATAGGGTATTTAATATTTGGATTAGGATTCATTTTGTACGGCACTTCCTTTACCACTTAGTTCACTTTCTACCGCTATTACTGGCTTTAAATTGTATATAGGTAAAATAAACAATAATCCAATTATAAAAAGTAAAGCCGTCCCTTCATACATCATACTTAATGAAAACATCTCTTTTAATGAGCCAGCTATACTCATCGTTACTACCATTGATCCGGTAAATAGCGGACTTAAAATACCATTTACACGACCTATAAAATCAGTATCGCTATTTTGAATAATAAGCGTATTAATACCAATTTGGATACAAGGAAGAGCTAAGCCACTAAAAAGCTGAGCTGTAAGTGTCACCCATAAATTTGTAGAATATCCTATAATGCCAATACCAATTGCTTGACCAAGCATACCGATAATTAACATCTTTTGCGGAGCAACGTTTTTCGCAAATACCATTGCTAATGCTCCGCCAACAATCATTCCCGCACCATTTACTGTTAGTAGCCACTGTAAACTCTCTTTTGATAATCCTAACTGCTCAGTCACAATAAATATACCTAATGGCTGAATTAATCCTATACCTAGTCCTGCAGCCATAAAACAAAGCCCTAGCAAAGTTAATGCTTTTTTCTTTTTGACATACTTAATACCATCCTTCATCTCCTGCAGCAGAGTGATATCTTTCTTTTCTACGTCGTTTTCAAGATCTTTCGGAAGAAATAACAATACAACTGCCGCAAGTAAAAAAGAGATACCTGTTATGATGATTGAAATATAAATTCCAAAACTATGAAAGATAAATGTCCCTAGGATTGGTCCTAATACCATAAATATTGCAAATATCGTTTGATATATGGACATTGCTAATTGGATTTGTTCCGTTGATAAATGTTGTTTAAACAACTTCATGCCAGATGGTTGTGAAAACTGTGAAAGGATTGCAGAGATGAGTGTCACAAAAAACACAATTTTCCACGTTCCAAACATAAGCGTAATTAATACAGCGAATACTGAAATGGCACTTAACGTTTCACACCATATCATTGTCTTCTTTGGCTTCCACCTATCAGCAAAAGTACCGCCAATAAATGAAAAAATAAAAATTGGAGCGAATTCAGCAACTGAAATCATGGAAATAGCAAAAGCATCACCTTTTGTCATTTCCATTACATATAGTAATACCGCAAAGTTTCGAACCCATATTCCTATTTGTAAAAATAATGCTGATGCTAAAATCCCTTGTACAAACCGATTTTTTAATACTTGTGATACCCCATTGTTTTGTTTCGTTACTACATTTGTCGACATAAAAAAGCCTCCTATTTCATGTTCTGAACAGGAGGCAGCACAAATCATATAAAAAGACTATATATTCGCAGAGCGAAATACATCCCTTTTCTATAAATGTACAGACTAACCCTATTCAGAAGAATATTTCGTTTTTTAACGAAGATCTCTTACAAATAGAATTAGTTGATCATTGGGATGTTTTCACCCTTCCGTTTCGAATTTAAATAACACATACATACTCTATGTAAATTATTTTCGATGTATGCATGTCTCCTTTTAACTATTCTAGAAAGTCAAAGGCAATTCCTCTAAAGAACGCATTAAATAGTTACCTTGCCATTTAATTTCTTCACGATCGCCTTTTATTTGTAGTTCAGGCATTCGATTAAACAAAGTAATAATAGCAATCTTTGCTTCCAACCTAGCAAGTGGAGCACCTAAGCAGAAATGGCTACCATGACCAAAGGCAATATGGCGATTATTTTCCCGAGTAATATCGAATACTTCTGGGTTTTCAAATACAGTTTCATCACGGTTTACAGAAGCTAAGGCAATGACAACCATATCTCCTTTTTCAATTGTTCGATCATGAATTTGAAAAGGTTCATCTGCCCATCTTGAAGTTGTAACCTCAACTGGAGAATAATATCGTAATCCTTCTTCAATAGCGGCATCAATTAATTTTGGATTTTCTTTTAATAACTGTAATTGATTTGGATTTTCGAGAAGCGCTAATACCGTATTTGTTATTAAATTTACCGTTGTCTCGTGTCCCGCCACAATTAGTAGCATTATCATTGAATATAGTTCCCGAGCGCTAAGTTTATGTCCTTCACTCTCTGCAAGTATTAAAGCACTCACCAAATCTTCTTTTGGCTCTTTTCGTTTAATATCAACTAAATATTGAAGGTATGTAATAAACTCAGATAGTTGCTTTTCAGTTTCTTTTATTTCTTCTGGTGTTTCTGGGTAAGCAATGACAGCATGAGACCAAATTCTAAATTTTGCTTGATCTTCTTTTGGAATACCGAGCATTTCACTTATTACAATGATCGGTAAAGGGAATGAATAATCATCAACAAGATTTAATGAACCCTTTCGCTCGACTTCATTTAACAAATCATCTGCAATATGCTGTATTCTTCCTTCCAATTGCGTGATCATCTTCGGTGTAAAAGCTTTTTGTACGAGTGATCGTAAACGATTATGGTTAGGTGGATCTGAATTTAACATATGAGTAGTTAAATGATCACTATTGTCAACGGTAAGAAACACATTCAATGCATCTTGAGAAAATACATTGGCTGGATCTTTTTTTAAGCGACTGTCTTTTAAAAGCGGTAAGGCATCTTCATATCTTGTGATAAGCCATTCCGCACCTAGTTCAGTTTTATTCACAAATAAGATAGGTTGCATTTTTCTAGATTCTTTATAAATTTCATACGCATCTTCCTTAAATTGAGCTGAAGCTAAATTAATGCCATCCTCTATTTTTAGTCCAACTTTGTTTTTCATTGACATTGTATTCCCTCACTCTCATTTGTTTTTGAAAACCAACCCAACATATGCATTATACTCTAATAAAAACGTGAAAATTGTAAATTTTCAACCAAAATCTTACTTCGTATATTGAAAAATAAAAAAGTGAGAGAGTAAAATTGTTTCACTCACCCACTTCTCTTTATGCGAAGCACATAAAATTACTAATTTGTTGATAGCGATAACTTACTTTACGACGACGACCACCTTGCCAAGTGTAACCTGATACCCCATTTCTTCTCACTTCAGTTGGAAAGAACCATAAATCTCTTCCAAAAGGACCAGGACGATGTAAACGTAAATAGCCCCATCTTCCTAGACAGTTACACATCCATGATTTCATATTACCTGCTTGAGCTGGAGACGCAAACGTAGACGGTAACGACGGAGCTTGCGACGGCGGTGGTGACGTTGGAGCATCTTCCGCATCATCTGGTCTATAGTCTTCTTGTTCAATATCTCTCACTTCATTTGTAGGTTCATACCCGTAGTTTTGTGGATTATAATACATCGCTTAATCATATGGATAATTTTGTTGGTTATACATATTAATAAATCACCTTCTTTTCATTCATTACCTTTAACATTCATATGTGATATGCCCTCTCTGGGAAGCTTATGTATAGCCCAAATTCAACTTAAAAAGCTCGTATTATTAAAAATACGAGCCTTTCAAAAATAGAATTTGTTTATTGTTTCCTTAACTTCACACTATAAAAACGCATTTCATCTAACGAACCTTCAAATTCAAATACTTCTTGTTTAATTAATTGTTTCAAGCGATATTCTAAGAAAGTATCTCCAACCAATTGTTCAACAAGACCAAGTGCTTCACCAATTACTCTAGGAGCTTTGAGGAACTCTCGATCAGCACCCACACTTTTCGCGCATTCAATTATAAATTGATCAAAATAATCTTCCTGTACAGAATGCACTTCATTTTCTTTCCACACTCTTAAACATTCTATGCTTTCCGATAATCTATTCCACTCATGCTCAAAATTCATGCGCTTCTCTTCAGTTAAATAAGGTAACTTTATAAAACTTTTTTGGAATAGAGCTAAACTTTCAGGTGGTAATTCTCCCGTTCCACGAATATCATATTCTTGTTTTAATATTTCCCTACTTGCTTCAGACGTATTAATAACTCGAATGTTTTTCTTATCCTTTAATTGTGTCATTACAAAACTTAAGCCTACATGTTCATGCGCATTATCGGCTTTCCAAATTGTAATAGGCGTTTCAGTAGGAATTGAATGTAGATCTTCTAAAGTTTCTATAAATCTTAGCAAATATTCTTCTTCAAAATAACTATCATAAGCAGTTAAGTTATTTATTAACCACTTCTGTCTTGCTAGTTGCCCCTCATTCGTATGTAACTTATATATTGGTCCAATTGAAAAGACTTCAGAAAAAGTAACAATACTCTCTTCATATAATTCTTCTTGATTTAACATATATTTTAAGCAACCAGCCGTTGAATCATCAAAGGCAATATGTACGTGCGTACTTTCTTTTACATTCCTTTTATAAGTAGGATTACTCGTTAATTGTTTTGGAATATCCATCAAATTTTTAATTGTATCTTCACTATAGTTTTCTTCTAATAAATTCAACTGTATGAGAATGCTTTGAAGTAAATCTTTAGCCTCATCTTCGTACATATCCTCTACAGCATTTTTAATTTTATCTATCACACAAATCCCTCTATTCATTTCAAAAATAACGTAGATTATAGTGTATCATTTTAGTATAGTTCTTTAAAGTCAAATCCGGATTGCTAAAACAATCTGGATTTTCAACAAAAGCTCTCCTTATATTTTTGAATTGCTAAATATTTTTACTTTGAAAATCCTTGTATCTAAATGTATAATTATATAAAAACAAAAATATAGGAGCTATATTTATGGATAGAGTACTTACAAATTATAAACATTACTTAAAAAATTGGAGATTTATATTTATTTGCATACTACCTGCTATCGCCTTATTAGTTACTTTCTATGTCATCTTCGAACTACTGTTTCATCAAGATTTCTACTTATCTAACTTAATTTCTGCTATCATATTATTTTTAATATTTATTAACATTAAAGATAAATTTAAAATTAAAGGCTAAAGAACACTATTTCAAAATAGCCCTTTATTATTGCATCCTACTATAAAATAAGGCTCGTAGTAGATTTTCATAAAAAATAAGAGCACCCTGCAATTGGATGCTCTTATGTGATTAGAGGTTTTTTCTGAGTATTAAGTAGGACACGAAGATCTTGTCCTACTACATAATATATGCTTGTACTTATTATTTCGTGCATATATTAAGCACCATGTTCAGGTACTTAATATATGCATAGTCATTGCTAAAAAATCTACTCAAAAATTCACTGCACAATTTCATAATTATAAATTAAAAAAACATCCTCAATGGATGTTTTTTATCTAACGATTTTAAGCTTCCATAAACTTAGCCGGTACACCAATTTTTTCAACTACAGAAGATATATTAGTAGGATTAATCATTACATTTTCAATACATACTAATTTATTTTCTAATATCCCATTCTCTGTAGTAATAAGTTCTTCAAACCGATCTAAAGTCATTGAAAATTTGTGTTCACTTCCACCATTCATACTAACTTTTACATACTTCATAGTGTCACCGCCTTTCATAATAATTTACATTTCGACAAGAAGGCGCTTACATCCTTTTTATTTACTCTTAGATTT
>NZ_JAKUDW010000081.1:0-23390 GCF_022662595.1 Bacillus cereus group sp. BfR-BA-01524
CAATTGCTTGCTCGTCTGAAGAAACACGGATGATTGGAAGGATTGGGCCAAATGGCTCTTCCCAAGCAACTTTCATTCCTTCTGTTACGTGGTCGATTAATGTTGGGTAAATTAAGTTACGCTCACGTTTGTTACCGATAACGATTGTAGCACCTTTTTCAACAGCATCGTCAACTAAGCCTTGAACGAAGTCAGCAGACTTGTCGTCGATTAATGGAACGATTGTGCTGTCTTGTTCTGGAGATCCAACTGATAGTTCAGCTACTTGCGCTTTTAATAAGCTAACAAGCTCGTCCGCTACGTTTTCGTGTACAAGTACACGTTTAATAGCTGTACAACGTTGACCAGAGTAAGAGAATGCACCGCTTACGATATGGTTTGCAGCATCTTGTAAGTCAGCATCTTCACGAACGATACCAGGATCTTTACCACCAAGTTCTAATACAAGTGGAATCATTGAAGCTTTTTTCGCTAAATGTTTACCTGTGTTCGTACCGCCTGTGAACGATACCATATTGATGCCTTCGTGTTCTACTAAGTAGTCACCAATGACAGAACCGCGTCCTGTAGCTACGTTTACAAGACCTTTTGGAAGGCCAGCTTTATGAAGTGCTTCAACCATTTTAATACCACTAATTGCACCTTGAGTTGCTGGTTTGAAAATAACAGCATTACCCATAATTAATGCTGGTGCAAGTTTTGCAGCAGATAAGTTTACTGGGTAGTTAAATGGTGCAATTGCTAATACAACACCAAGTGGTGCGCGTTGGATGATCGCAAGTTTCGATTTCGTTCCGCCAGGGAAGCTATCGCCCATCATGCTTTCTCCGTGTATATGTAAAGCTTCTTCGATCGTGTAACGAATGAAGTCAGCTGTACGAACAACTTCTTTCTTCGCATCTTTATAGCCTTTACCGACTTCTTTCATAATGATATCGGCAATTTCATCCTGCATATTTACGAGCTCATCAGCCCATTTATATAAGTATTTTGCGCGATCTTGTAGGGAAGCTTCAGCCCATGATTTTTGAGCTTCTTTTGCAGATGCAATTGCTTCATCTACTTCTCCGCGAGTAATTGCTTGTACTTGTCCAATTACTTCGTGTAAGTATGGAGATGGAATTTCGATTGTTTCTCCTGAAGAGCTTTCTCTCCATTCTCCGTTTAAATAAAATTTGTACGTAGTGCTAGTTGTCATAATTAGTCCTCCTAAAATAGCAACTTGTAAGAGTGAGTATAAGGTGATTGTAGGGGGTTTGATAATATTTTTCAAATGAAATGTTTGTGAAAACGATTTCTTATTCTTTTTTTATTTTGTATGCCCTTTCTTATGGAATATTCTCTTATTTCAAATTAATTTATCGTATCATGCATCCTCATCATTTTTTATGATTGTCGTGTATTTTATATTATTTGTAAAAAAATAATTGACAGAATACTCAATAAAGTTGTAAGATTATAAATGGAAAATAAATGAAGGGGGTGTGCGTAATGATTGTAATCGTAAATGTAATGAGCTTAGCTCTGTTAAATGGCAGAAAACATTTATATCATTACGCAACCCGTGCGGATATATAGGGCATCTTTGTCTTATAAAAAGCGTACGTTGCGTATATCGTAACGTACGCTTTTTATGCATTTTTGTGCATATCGTCAAGCGGCGGTATGCTTTTTTTTGTTTATTTTCCATGTTACTATATAAAATTTTGGAAGGTGGAAAAATGTGATGAGATTGTATGGGTTACGAAATGTAAATGTGATGGGCTTGGATAGCGGTTAAAGAAGTGGGAGTTAAACGAGAACGAGAAGGGAGAGGTTACATTGTTATCAGTATTACTAAAGTTAAAATGGTTTTTTAGGGAGCATTGGAAGAGATATAGTATCGCCATTGGAGCTCTTTTAATTGTAAATATAGTTGAAGTCATTCCCCCGAAAGTGTTAGGGGTTACGATAGATAATATCAAAACAGGAACGTTATCAAACGAAGCAATTATACAGTCTATTCTTATTTTAGTTGGGGTTACGGTAGTTGGATATGGCCTCACTTTCGTATGGCAACATCAATTGTTTGGCGGTGCATTTGTACTTGAGAAAACGATGCGCTCTAAATTTATGGGGCATTTACTTAAGATGACGCCGACTTTTTATCAAAAAAATCGTACTGGCGATTTAATGGCGAGAGCAACGAATGATTTAAAAGCAATCGCTATGACAGCTGGTTTTGGTATATTAACGCTCGTGGATTCTAGTTTATATATGCTTACGATTGTTTGTATGATGGGTTTTACAATTAGTTGGGAGCTTACATTTGCAGCGCTTATCCCACTTCCAATTATGGCGTATGCGATGAATATATATGGAAAGAAATTGCATGAAAGATTTACAGTTGCGCAAGATGCATTCGGTGATATGAATGATAAAGTGCTTGAATCAATCGCTGGTGTGCGCGTTATTCGTGCATACGTACAAGAGAATGCAGACGAGGAAAGATTTCATCATTTAGGAGATGACGTCTACGAAAAAAACATGAAGGTAGCGAGAATTGATGCATTATTCCAACCAACTGTGAAAATGCTTGTTGGTCTTAGTTATTTAATCGGCTTAGTGTACGGTGCATACCTTGTATTTCAATCAAAGGTGACGCTTGGTGAACTCGTTTCTTTTAACGTGTATTTAGGGATGATGATTTGGCCGATGTTTGCAATTGGTGAACTAATTAATGTTATGCAAAGAGGAAATGCTTCGCTTGACCGTGTGAATGAAACGTTAGCGTATGAACCGGATGTAAAGGATCCGAAAAATCCAAAGCTTGTACAAGAGCCGGATTATATTCAGTTTGATGATGTGTCTTTCTCATACCCTTCATCAACTGGAGAAAATTTAAAGAAGGTTTCTTTCACATTAAAGCAAGGAGAAACGCTTGGGGTTGTCGGAAAAACAGGAAGCGGGAAAACGACGCTTGTACGTCAACTTCTTCGCCAATATCCGCTGGGAGATGGAGATATTGCAGTTTCTGATGTGACATTAGATAAAATGACGAATGAAAATGTACTCGGGTGGATTGGGTATGTACCTCAGGAACATATTTTGTTCTCAAAAACAGCGAGAGAAAATATTTTATTCGGAAACCGAGAAGCGACTGAAGAAGAACTCGAGAAAGCGATTGAAATTGCTGCGTTTACAAAGGATTTAGAGTTTTTACCAGAAGGGTTAGAAACGCTCGTTGGAGAGAAAGGTGTTTCTTTATCAGGTGGACAAAAGCAAAGGATTTCAATTGCGCGAGCTGTTATTCAAAATCCAGAAATTTTAATTTTGGATGATTCTTTATCAGCTGTAGATGCTCGTACGGAAGCGGCGATTATTGAAAATATAAGAACAGAAAGAAGCGGAAAGACGACGATTATTACGACGCACCGTTTATCTGCCGTACAACATGCGGATTGGATTCTCGTTATGGATGAAGGTGAAGTAATGGAAGAGGGTACGCATGATCAGCTTATTAAAAGCGGAGGCTGGTATGCTGAGCAGTTTGAAAGACAACAAGGTGAAAGTGAAAGTGCGGATAGTGGGGTGAAAATATGAGCGTTTCAAAACGATTATTTCAATATGCGATGAAAGTGAAAGGGACGATTTTTGCTGCGATGTTAATGTTATTTATTTTCGTCATTGCAGAGCTTGCTGGTCCTTTCGTTGCTAAAACGATGATTGATGATCATATCGTCGGGATAGAGAAACCTTGGTATGAAACAGAAAAGAGTGAAGAAGCTGTTTCATATAATGGGGCCTTTTATAAGCGAAGTGATCGCTTTGAACAAGGTGAGACAAAAGGTAAAGAAGTACGTGTGATGCAAGTCGGTTTTCAATATTATTTTGTACCGAATAAAGTGAATATTGAAGGGTCACGTACTGTAAAAGGTGATATGATTACCGTTCAAAATGGTAAGGCGGTGCAAGTGTATAAAGCGAAGGCATTAACGAAAGAAGAAGTGTTTGCGTTTTATAAACCAGAAATAAACCGTCTATTATTACTTGGTGGTGGCTATTTCGCTTTATTAGTAGTCGTATCGTTATTTGCATACGGAAAGCAGTTTTTCTTGCAGAAGGCAGCGAACAAAATTATTCAAATTATGAGGGAAGATGTTTTTTCTCATATTCAAACGTTGCCAATTCGGTACTTTGATCATTTACCGGCAGGGAAAATTGTTTCGCGTGTGACGAATGATACAGAGGCCATTCGTGATTTATATGTAACGGTGCTGGCAACATTCGTTTCTAGTATCATCTATATTATTGGGATATTCGCTGCGCTATTTTTATTAGATGTGAAGCTCGCTTCATTATGTTTATTAATTATCCCAATTTTAATCGTTTGGGCAATTCTTTATAGAAAGTATGCGTCTGTATACAATCATAAAATGCGTTCACGTTTATCCGATATTAACGGAACGGTGAATGAATCCATTCAAGGGATGCCAATTATTCAAGCGTTCCGTCAAGAGCGTGAAACGAAAAAAGAATTTGAAGAATTAAATGGCGATTATTTTAAGTATCAAAATAAAATTTTAAATTTAAATGCAGCAACTTCGCATAACTTAGTAGCCGTATTAAGAAATATCGCTTTCACAGGAGTAATTTGGTATTTCGGCGGTGCGTCATTAAGTGCTACAGGTATTATTTCACTTGGGGTACTGTATGCGTTCGTCGATTATTTAACACGATTATTCTCGCCAATTACGAATATGGTGAACCAGCTTGCAAACTTAGAGCAAGCGCGCGTTGCATCAGAACGTGTCTTTGAATTGTTAGAGGAAAAAGGGGAAGCGGTAGAAGAAGAACGTATGCCTCGTTTAAAAGGAAATGTGAAATTTGATAATGTATCATTTTCTTATAATGGAAAAGATGAAGTGTTAAAAAATATTTCTTTTGAAGCGAAACAAGGCGAGACAGTGGCACTTGTCGGTCATACTGGATCAGGAAAAAGTTCTATCATGAATGTACTCTTTCAATTTTATGAGTTTGAAAAAGGAAAGCTTACGATTGATGGTCATGATGTAAAAGAAATGCCGAAACAAGCAACTCGTGAGCATATGGGAATCGTACTGCAAGATCCGTTTTTATTTAGCGGGACGGTCGCTTCCAATGTAAGCTTAGAAAACGAAAAAATTTCAAAAGAGCGTATCATAAAAGCATTGCATGATGTTGGTGCTGAAAGATTTGCAAACAATATAAATGAAGAAATTACAGAAAAGGGAAGTACGCTTTCCACTGGAGAACGTCAGCTTATTTCGTTTGCTAGGGCGCTTGCTTTTGATCCAGCTATCTTAATTTTAGATGAAGCAACGTCTAGTATTGATACAGAAACAGAGGCGATGATTCAACAGGCATTGGAAGTTGTAAAAAAAGGAAGAACGACATTTATTATTGCTCATCGTCTTTCAACGATTAAAAGCGCAGATCAAATTATTGTGCTCGATAGAGGAACAATTTTGGAAAAAGGTTCCCATGATGAACTAATGAAAAAGCGCGGGCGTTATTATGATATGTATAAAACGCAAATGGAAGGAAACCAGAGCGCTTAATAGGTATGGAGGAGAACTTGCAGGTTTTGCAAGTTCTTTTTTAGTGAATCAGGGCAGTTAAATAAGAAGTATTGTTTTACCTTTTTCTTTATAAATGCTATATTAAAAAATGTTACTTATTTTTTGTATGTGGCGTTATTTTTCCCTTTTGTTTGATTATGAAGAAAAAGGATAAACTAAATAAGAACATTTTCATTGAAAAATTGTTCAAGATTGCATACAATCAATATAGTTTTTAAATTCCTATCAGAATACTTGGAGGATTACTATCATGAAGAAATTATTTTCAGTGCTTGCAGTAACTACATTAGCGATCGGGATTGTAGCCGGCTGCGGTAAAGAAGAGAAAAAAGATACAGCTAGTCAAGACGCGTTACAAAAGATTAAACAAAGCGGTGAACTTGTAATTGGTACAGAAGGTACATACCCACCATTTACGTTCCACGATTCAAGCAATAAATTAACTGGATTCGATGTTGAACTATCAGAAGAAGTTGCAAAACGTTTAGGTGTAAAACCTGTATTTAAAGAAACACAATGGGATAGCTTACTTGCTGGCCTTGATGCAAAACGTTTCGATATGGTTGCAAACGAAGTTGGTATTCGTGAAGATCGTCAAAAGAAATACGATTTCTCTAAACCATACATTTCATCTTCAGCGGCATTAGTTATCGCAAAAGATAAAGATAAGCCTGCTACATTTGCTGATGTAAAAGGGTTAAAAGGAGCACAATCTTTAACGAGTAACTATGCAGATATCGCTAAGAAAAACGGTGCAGAAATCGAAGGTGTAGAAGGATTTAGCCAAGCGGCAGAATTATTAGCTTCAGGACGCGTTGATTTTACAATTAATGATAAGTTATCAGTATTAAATTATTTAGAAACGAAAAAAGATGCAAAAATTAAAATTGTAGATACAGAAAAAGAAGCTTCACAAAGTGGATTCTTATTCCGTAAAGGTAGCGATAAGCTTGTACAAGAAGTAGATAAAGCGTTAGAAGATATGAAAAAAGACGGTACGTATGACAAAATAACGAAAAAATGGTTCGGTGAAAATGTATCTAAGTAGTGCATTAGTTTCAGATCGATTGTCTACTTGGATAGATATTATGCAGTCTTCCTTCATGCCTATGCTGAAGGAAGCTGTTTTTACAACAATTCCATTAACGCTTATTACATTTATTATCGGGATTATACTGGCGACGTTAACAGCGCTCGCACGTATTTCAGGTAGTCGTATTTTACAATGGATTGCTCGTATCTATGTATCTATCATTCGCGGAACGCCACTTCTTGTACAATTATTTATTATTTTCTATGGTCTTCCAACTCTTAACATTCAAGTTGAGCCATATACAGCAGCAGTTGTTGGATTTTCATTAAATGTCGGTGCATATGCATCTGAAATTATTCGTGCTTCTATCCTTTCAATTCCGAAAGGGCAGTGGGAAGCAGCTTACACAATTGGGATGACATACCCGCAAGCGTTAAAACGTGTTATTTTACCACAAGCGACGCGTGTATCAATCCCGCCGCTTTCAAATACATTTATTAGCTTAGTGAAGGATACTTCATTAGCATCGTTAATTTTAGTAACAGAAATGTTCCGAAAAGCGCAGGAAATTGCGGCGATGAACTACGAGTTTTTAATTGTTTATTTTGAAGCAGGTCTTATTTATTGGGTTATTTGTTTCTTATTATCAATCGTACAACAGATGTTAGAAAAGCGTTCAGAACGCTATACGTTAAAATAATCCTTTTACAAAAGGAGTTTTTGTTTTTATGATTTCAATTCAACATTTACAAAAAAGTTTCGGAGATAATACCGTACTAAAGCATATAGATTTATCAGTTGAGAAAGGTGAGGTTGTTGTTATTATCGGGCCATCTGGATCTGGTAAAACGACATTCTTACGTTGTCTTAACGTACTAGAAACGCCAAACGCCGGTAACATTCGTATCGGCAATAAAGAGCTTAACTTCTCTCAAAAAGTATCGAAGAAAGATATTGTAAATCTTCGTACACAAACAGGGATGGTGTTCCAACATCATAACTTATTCCCTCATTTAACAGCACTTCAAAACGTAATGGAAGGGCTCGTTACAGTGAAAAAGATGGGGAAAGAAGAAGCAAAGAAAAAAGCAAACTATTTCCTTGAAAAAGTTGGTTTAGCAGATAAAGTGGATTTATATCCGTTCCAATTATCAGGTGGTCAACAACAGCGCGTTGGAATTGCGCGCGCGCTGGCGATGGAGCCAGAAGTGTTACTATTTGATGAACCGACTTCAGCGCTTGATCCTGAACTCGTTCAAGAGGTTTTAAAAGTAATGAAAGAACTTGCTAAAGAAGGCATGACGATGGTTATTGTAACGCACGAAATGCGTTTTGCACATCAAATTGCCAACCGTGTTATTTTCATGGATGGTGGTGTTGTTGTCGAACAAGGTACACCAGAAGATGTATTTACAAATCCAAAAGAAGAACGCACGAAAAAGTTTTTACAAATGTTACAGTAAATTAAGAAAGGTCTCAGGGTATATGCCCTGAGACCTTTTTGCCATATATATTTATTTTTGGAATCCGCCAAGGCTTTGCTCAGCCATTGCAACTAGACGTTTTGTAATTTCTCCACCAACTGAACCGTTAGCGCGAGCCGTAGAATCTGCTCCTAATTGTACACCAAATTCTTGAGCGATTTCGTACTTCATTTGATCGATTGCAGCTGTTGCACCTGGTACTACTAATTGATTGTAAGAACTTTGGTTTGCCATAGGAATATATCCTCCTTAGAGTTAGAAAAATTTTTTTTGGTTGGACTAGCTGGAGTTGAACCAGATTATCGCCCCGGTTGGCGCTAATCCATCGGTAATTAAGTTTGTACTCATAGTATGGATGTTACCTAGAAAGATATACAAAATAATAATTTGTAAATTTTGTCAAAAAAACTTATTGATTTCGTAAATTATGAAATAAGAGTAATCGTTGTATTTTTAAGAAAACAGGCCAAACTAAGGAGGATATTAAATATAATTTTCTCATTATAGCCTGCTACTTGTAGGCTAATCATTAGCTTCTTATTTATGATTTATTGAAATGAAATCGGTAGCAACTTCATAGTTCTATTTTTAAGTAGGGATGGAGTGACCGCTCCTATGCATGGGTAGGTGCTCTCTTCAATCTAAAAAAGAGAGGCTTTAAACGATAACGTATGGAGGAATCATGATGGGGATTTGCCCGCTTTGCAACGCATTAGAATCACAAACATATTCTTGTCAAAATTGCCAAAGTATACTCCAAGATTATGGGAAGTCTGTAGATTACATAGACGATTATAGTGCCTATATGGATCAAGAATTATTAAGTGCAGTAGATGGTTTAACGCATAATAATTCAAATGAATATTGCAATCATATTTTTTATTGCGGAGTATGTAACGTGGAAACTGAGGTTGTAGTGAAACTTGTGTAAATAGAAAACTTCCACCTTATTATCTAGGTGGAAGTTTTTGTATTTGTATTTGTGAGTGAATCATAGGAGAAGGGATATGTTCGGTGTTTGATGAAGTCCCGGATTTGATTTGAGACATTTTTTCTTTTGTATCACGTAAAGAATGTTCAGTTAAGTAGACGGCATATTCGTAAAATAATTGGCGCGTCATTTCACTTTGTTCTTTTAATTTTTCATCTTGGAATACAGTTCGCCCAGGTTTAGAGTTAGCTTCAAAGAGCCACGGATTTTCCTTTGTGTCTAAACCGATATCAAAACCGATTTCTCCAATATTTCCGGTTACTTGTTCATCGAGCGCGTAACTTATTTGTAAGGCAGTATGTTTTAATTTATTTTCAATTTGAACTTGTTTCGTTGAATCTGGAAAAAGCTCTTGTAGCAATTTTGTATCACCGCCGCTATTTACGTGCGTTGTTAAACTGCCTTTGCCGGCGATTTTGGCGACGATTGCACTAACTATCCAATTACCGAAATGGTTTTTATTTGTATGAATGCGGAAATCAACAGGTTGCCCATCGAAGCGAAGTAATGAAATACCTTGCTGTACGATAAACTTTTTTAAATCATGTCCTTTTAATACGTGGTTTAGAAGAGTTTCTAATGATTGATACTTTCTCAGTTTATTTTTTTCATTTTCGCGATAACGACAGTAGTAGCAATTCTCTGTTTGAGAATAAAATATTTGATGAATATTTCTACCAAAGCTCCCGTGTATTGGTTTCATGTACACAGATTTATACGTGCCAAGAAACCGTTCTACTTGTTCAAAATGCTGAAATGCTTCTGTGTTTGGTAATAAGTGTCTAATTGATTCGTCTTTTATAAGAAGTTGATGAACTTCCCATTTATTGAAAAATCCTGGGTTAAACCATGGAATGGAGTAGTCATGTTCTAACTTTCTTTTTGCTCTGACGATCGGTTTATAATTTTCTGCTTGTCGATTCGGTAATCGATCGTAAATAACATTTGGTAAAGGGACCTTTTTCTTTATCCATTGTTTCTCTTGAAAGAAATATCCTTCAATCGTTTCCTCTTCCCAGTTTATATGCTGAACGCCAAAGACGAATACGAACGGTCGTAATGAGAATGGTGGTGTTAACAACTCACTGAGAGCAATTGAACGATTTCCTAAAGGGTTAGAAGAATCATCGTTAAAGCCAGTTGTAAAAATGCCGATTAATGGTCCGAAAATAATTGTTTGGTTTTGTGTGATTGCATGAATAGTAGTTGATTGAGGTAGTAAAAGTTTTTCGGCAATATGTTTTCCGATAATAATTTCGCGAGTAAAGGAATAATGAATTTTCACCTCTTCACTTGCAATGTGACGTATACCGAAGGAGAGGGATGTAATAGGCGGCGTAATAGAAAAAACGTAAGGTAAAGTAATGCTATTTGGATGTTCATCTGAAATGTTTAATGTATATATATGTTCTTTCAAAATAGGTTTACCTCCTTTCATTATGGTGTAAAGCGACTGAATTTAAGTGGTCCGTGAAATATCTTTTCAGCTAATGAATCACTATGACGAATGTATTGTTCGTAAGGGGGAAGCGTGTTGACATACATAAGCCAAATTGCGCCTTTTTGATCCATAATTGTGGAAAGTTCTAGTTCAAATAACGAAGAATAAGACTGATCTAGTGTTTGGAATACTTCATTTATAATGTCGTGTAAAGCGTCTTGCAATAGTTGCACACCCGTACTAGATAGTACGTATTTAATTTTTGAAAATGAATGTAATGAATCATCGGCCGTTGCTGAGGGTAAAAGTTGATTAGGAAATGAGCTTTTTTGTATAAATTGACCGATAACATTCCAAGTTTGTTCTTTGTTTTTTTGCAAAATGGTTCGAATGTGGAGTGGATATGTTAATTGATTTGGTGGTTGTAGCATAGTGTGTGCTATGTAACGTGATGAAGGTATGTTAGATTTACACCAAGATATAAATTCGTCTGTCCGTTTTAATGGAAGAGAAGTATGGTATTTTTCATTTACTGTATCGATATGAAACGTTTTATTTTTGTAAGCAACTCGATATAAGTTATCCTTTGAATGTGTATTAGTGGGGCGTATAATAATGTCTTTAGTTTTTAACAACAGTTTAAAAATGTTTTGTATCGTTGCCACTTCAAATTTTGGTATATAAGGAGACAGTTTTTTATTAGTGAGAAATAAATCATGTAGTTCACTTAAATTAATAAGTGTGTTATTTAAAAAGGTAGTGGAAGGACGATTGTGCAAAGAGTGAATAATTGATTTTGCTTTTTCAAAGTTTGTTTCCTCGTGAAAAGAATAACGATCATATATATAAGAAGGAATAGGGAATGTTTGCTCTTTCCATTTTCCTGTATCTGTATCGTAAATAAGACCAGAAACAAGGTCTGTTTTAGGATCAATACAAAATGGCGTAAACTGAGCAACGACATTATGATAAAGCCGAGCGCGTTTAGCGATTTCGGTGTAATACGTTTGCTCATAATGAAGTTTAGAAGCTAAAAGACCGAGAACCAACGAAATCACTCCTTTACTACTATTTGCATAATAGGCGAAGCTATATATTGCAAATACGTTTTTATACCATTATACTTTTGTCCGTATGATGATATGCTATAGTTTTGGAGAAGTGAAAGGTTGATTGTAATGAATATATGGTTAAATATGTTAACGACGACAGGACTCGGAGCGATTATTGGAGGATATACGAATCATTTAGCGATAAAAATGTTATTTCGTCCTCATCGTCCTATTTATATCGGGAAGTTTCAAGTTCCATTTACACCAGGATTAATTCCGAAGCGCAGGGATGAACTTGCTGTTCAATTAGGGAAAATGGTTGTAGAGCATTTGTTAACACCGGAAGGAATCGGAAAAAAGCTAACAAATGAAGAGTTTCAAAAGGGTTTAATCCACTGGGCGCAAGTAGAAGTGGATAAAGTAATTACGAATGAACAATCACTGCGACATATGTTAGAAAAATGGAATGTAGCGCATGTAGAAGAAGAAGCGACTCGAAAAATCGAACATGTGATTACAGAAAAAATTCATGCATTTTTAGCAGAGTATTATACATATACATGGGAACAGGCTTTACCTCATTCTGTAAATGAAAAAGTAGAGAATGCGATTCCGAATGTCTCGGCGTTTATTTTAGAACGAGGAATTAGCTTTTTTGAAAGTGAAGAAGGGAAAGGTCGTCTTTCAAAAATGATTGATGATTTCTTCGCTTCTCGCGGAACGCTACTTAACTTAGTCGGAATGTTTTTAGGAAATGTAAGTGTAGTGGATCGTGTGCAGCCAGAAGTTATTAAGTTTTTAGGTCAAGATGGTACAAAGCAGCTTTTAACTGACGTACTGCAAAAAGAGTGGGAAAAGTTAAAAGGAAGAGATGTAAAAGAATTAGAAGCATTTGTAGAGAAAGAAATGATTGTAAGCTCCGTGCTGTCAGCAGTTAAAGTAGAGGAAACTGTGAATAAGTTTTTAAATCAATCTGTTCAGCAAGCATGTGAACCAGTTCGAGAAACAATTATTGAAAAAGTGGTTCCAAGCGCAGTAACGAAAGGCTTGAAGTGGGGAACAGAAAACGTAGAGAGTATACTAAACAATCTACACCTTGCGGAAATTGTCCAGCAAGAAGTGTCTACATTTTCAACAGAAAGATTAGAAGACTTAGTTCTGTCTATTACAAAAAACGAATTGAAAATGATTACGTATTTAGGGGCGTTATTAGGCGGAATGATTGGTCTCGTGCAAGGATTGTTATTATTGTTTCTTAGATAATAAGGTGAGTACATAGAAATAAAAGTGAAATTTCTTCACATCTCTTGCATAGTTTGATATGGTAAGAAGAGGTGCGTATGTAAATGCACTGAAAAGGCAGTGCGAGTCAAATGCGCTAGCCTTCTAAAGGAGGAAAAATAAAATGACAAAGAACATTCATGATGTTGCATATGAATTACAAAAAGCAATCGCTGAAAACGAAGACTTCAAAACTTTAAAAGAGAGCTACGCAGCAGTTCAAGCTGACACAGCTTCAAAGAACTTATTCGATGAGTTCCGTACAATGCAACTTAGCCTACAACAAAAAATGATGCAAGGCCAAGAAATCACTGAAGAAGACAACCAACAAGCACAAGAAGTTGTAGCTCGCATTCAACAAGATGCTAAAATTACAAAATTAATGGAAACTGAGCAACGCCTAAACGTTGTAATCGGTGACGTTAACAAAATTATCATGAAGCCACTTGAAGAATTATATAGCGCGCAACAACAAGCGTAATGAGAGAAGACGCTCCTAGTATAGGGGCGTCTTTTTCAGTGACAATAAAGGTGTTTAATTTTAGTATAAGAAATGTAATAGCCACCTATTAAAATTAACTTGTAGGTGGTTTTAAATTTATTTAAAACTAAATTTAATTGTTGTAGCCTTTAATTTATAAAAATAATAAAGTTGGTTAATTTTTCTTCAACTAATGCCGCTTATTGAAAAAAAATAGCTTGCTCCATTTACTAAATTTTTATCCTGTTTTACATAGCTTAATCTGCCTCAACATCTTTTTCACCTAAATTTTGAACAAATCTTAATAGATAACCATCAGGATCCATAATTAAAAATTCTTTTTGTCCCTTTAATTTAGTATCAGCTCTATACCAATTCTCTTGAATATCAAATTTAATTGGATACTCGTTCTTTTTCAAACTATCATATAGTGAATCAATATCATTTATGATAATTTGAAAATTGATTCCTCTTCCGTAGGGATAAGATAACTCCCCAGTACTCCAATGACCATTTACTTCTTCAATCATAATCTGGCAGTCATTTAAAGACAGTAAAGCAAACTTATCCTCTGGTCTTTGATATTCAATTTTAAACAGGAGAATTTCCGAATAGAAATTTAAACTTTCCTCCATATCTGAAACTGATAGCTCTGGTATTAATGCATTGAGTTTGTGCAAAAATGCTGCCCCCTTTGCTTAAGTTATTGATTATTATAACACTCACTATAAATTCTTCTTCCATTAAACTACTTCGTTAGCCCTATAAGAAGTAAACAAGTTTATTATCTCTACACACGTCTTTTTTGTTTGTTATTTTTTGAAATACTCCGTTTTAATGTTTTTCTCCTTCAAAAACTTTTCAATTTCTTTTTGCTTCCTACCATTAACTTTCTCAAAGCGCTTTGTAAAAGAGAAATCAGTTTTGAATAAGTTACCATCTTGAGCGAATTTTTCTATTTCCTGATCTAATTCTACTGAAAGTGCTGTAGATGCTGAAATATAATTATGAATTTCCTTTGAAGGCTGTTTGTAATCATCAGGAATCGTATTGTTACTAATAAAATGATGGAAGTTCGCATCGTTTTGTTGAGCTAAATCTATTAGTTTTTGTAATTTCTCTCGGTCGGACTCAGTAACCTTCTCGTCAGACATGGCTGACGAAAGTGGAACGATGTTTTCGTATAACTCTCCGCTATAATCTATATAATTTTTTATATTTTGTTTCATTTCGTCTTCATTAATAGTTTCGTTTTTCTTTGAGGAACTAAATATATTTTCTGGAACTTTAATAGCAACATCTTTAATAGATTGTACATCGTTTTCTTCCTTAGGTTGTGCACTGTTTGAACAAGCTGATAGAAATAAAAGAGTAAGTAGCATGAGTGAATATAAAGTATATTTCTTCATTTTAATCTCCTTTTACATTCATTAGTGTCTTTGTAAAATAGCAATATTCCATTTCAAATACTTTACTAAAAGTGCATATAGATGTTTTACCATTTGATAAGATATGACGGATATGAGTAAACCGACGCAAAAAGCGATGAACACATTATAAACATCGGAATAACTAATTTGATGAAACCCTTTAAAGAATCCTAATCCTATTAATAAAATAGGCGAAATAATTAATACTGGCGTGGCAATGATAAGTGCTAGAAGAATCGGTAATAAAAAGAGTAGTACGAAAAAGGCGATAAAGATAAAGGCAAAGTTTAAAACACTTAAGCTCATAACAGAAAAAAGTGCAATTATCATATTTTTGAAACTTCGTTTACTGTCAGCATTGCTTATTGCATAGGAAACAGTAAGTTCTTTAGCAATGGTTTTAGGGTTTCCTAGCTTTTTAGAAATTTCCTCTTCAGATATTCCATCTTGTTTACCACTAATAAAATGGGTTTTGTACTCCGCGATAATATCCTCCTTTTCTGAATTAGGCATATTCCGTAGGGAAGAACTAAGTTGCTCTAAAAATTCATTTTTGTTCATAACAATCACTTTCCTTTATAAAATGATGAATTATGGCTGAAAATCCTATCTTTTTTCTAAACAGCACACTCGATCTATATCTACTTTTTGAAAGGAGATATACTAATTGTGAATAACATTCCAAATAATGGGTATTCCATTGTTTACAAATATATCACTTACTATTATTCTTTGCAAGGTACTATAAAATTGTTAATATTATAAATGGGTGGAAATATTTTTGTGTATTTTTAGAAGAGATACAAAAATGTTATTTTAAGATAAACAAAAGGTTGTAAGCGCATTCTTTAAAACTTGTCAAAATAATGTCAAATTCATATTGTTGGAAAAATAATGCATTTGTAATATAATGATAAAGGTACTTCACCAGCTTAATTAACTAGGTGAAATTAAAATCTTTATTACACACATTATGAAATAAAGGGATGATTAGTTTGAGTACAGGTGTAAAAGCAAACGACGTGAAGACAAAAACAAAAGGAGCAGATCTTGTTGTTGATTGTTTAATTAAACAAGGTGTTACACATGTTTTCGGTATTCCAGGAGCGAAGATTGACTCTGTATTTGATGTACTGCAAGAAAGAGGACCAGAGTTAATTGTTTGTCGTCATGAACAAAATGCAGCATTTATGGCAGCAGCGATTGGTAGATTAACAGGGAAACCGGGCGTATGTCTTGTAACTTCAGGACCAGGGACATCAAATTTAGCGACAGGTCTTGTTACTGCGAATGCGGAGAGTGATCCCGTTGTTGCTTTAGCTGGTGCAGTTCCGCGTACAGATCGATTAAAACGTACGCATCAATCTATGGATAATGCTGCACTATTCGAACCAATCACAAAATATAGCGTAGAAGTAGAGCATCCTGATAATGTGCCAGAAGCATTATCAAATGCATTTCGAAGTGCGACTTCTACAAATCCAGGCGCTACTTTAGTAAGTCTTCCGCAAGACGTTATGACTGCGGAAACGACTGTAGGGTCTATCGGTGCGCTTTCTAAGCCGCAGCTTGGAATCGCTCCCACGCATGATATTACATATGTAATAGAAAAAATAAAATCAGCGAAATTACCAGTTATTCTACTTGGTATGAGAGCGAGCACAAATGAAGTGACGAAAGCTGTTCGTAAATTAATTGCGGATACAGAACTTCCTGTCGTTGAAACATATCAAGCAGCTGGTGCGATTTCACGTGAGTTAGAAGATCATTTCTTCGGCCGCGTTGGATTATTCCGTAACCAACCAGGTGATATTTTACTAGAAGAAGCAGACCTTGTTATTTCTATCGGTTATGATCCAATCGAGTATGATCCAAAGTTTTGGAATAAACTTGGCGACAGAACGATTATTCATCTTGACGACCATCAAGCAGATATCGACCATGATTACCAACCAGAGCGTGAATTAATTGGTGATATTGCCTTAACGGTAAATAGCATCGCGGAAAAATTACCGAAACTTGTATTAAGTACGAAATCAGAAGCGGTATTAGAACGATTACGTGCGAAATTATCAGAACAAGCAGAAGTTCCAAATCGTCCTTCAGAAGGTGTTACGCATCCACTTCAAGTAATTCGTACACTTCGTTCTTTAATTAGTGACGATACAACCGTTACATGTGACATCGGTTCCCATTCTATTTGGATGGCGAGATGTTTCCGTTCTTATGAACCACGTCGACTATTATTTAGTAACGGTATGCAAACGTTAGGGGTTGCACTACCTTGGGCAATTGCCGCTACTTTAGTAGAACCAGGTAAAAAAGTAGTTTCCGTATCAGGTGATGGTGGTTTCTTATTCTCTTCGATGGAGTTAGAAACAGCAGTACGTTTAAATTCGCCGATCGTACATCTTGTTTGGAGAGACGGCACATATGATATGGTTGCATTCCAACAAATGATGAAATACGGCAGAACATCAGCTACAGAGTTTGGCGATGTTGATCTTGTGAAATATGCGGAAAGTTTCGGGGCGTTAGGTCTTCGTGTTAACACGCCTGATGAATTAGAAGGTGTGTTAAAATCCGCGCTAGCAGCAGATGGTCCTGTCATTATTGATATTCCAATTGACTATCGTGACAACATTAAATTAAGCGAAAAATTATTACCAAACCAATTAAACTAATGGAGGCAGATTTGAGATGACTGTTGCGCAATTAATTGATATTGATGCAAAAAAAACGAAAACGAGTAATGAAGTATATCAAACATCTACAATGCTTGCGCTATTAGATGGTATATATGATGGTGTGATTAGCTTTGAAGATTTGAAAAAACATGGTGATTTCGGCATCGGCACATTTGATCAATTAGATGGCGAAATGATTGCATTTGATAATGAATTTTATCATTTACGTTCAGACGGTTCAGCAGAAAAAGTAGAGCCAGAAGAAACAACGCCATTTGCGACTGTAACGTTTTTTGAAAAAGAAATGAGTTATACGGTAGAGCGTCCGATGAATCGTGAAGAAGTTGAAGCGTTATTACATGAATTAATGCCAAGTAAAAACTTATTTTACGGTATTCGAATGGACGGTACGTTCCGTGAAGTAAGGACGAGAACTGTTCCAAGACAAGAAAAACCGTATACACCGCTCGTTGAAGTGACGAAATCACAACCAATCTTTTCATTTGAAAATACAGAAGGTACGCTTGCTGGATTTTGGACACCAGATTATGCACAAGGTATTGGGGTAGCTGGATTCCACTTACATTATATTGATGATGAAAGAAGCGGGGGTGGACATGTTTTCGACTATGTTATAGAAAACTGTACGATCCAAATTTGTCAAAAAGCTCATATGCATTTAGCACTTCCAGAAACAGCTGATTTTATGGCGGCTGAATTATCAAGAGAAAACATAGAGGATAATATTGCAACTGCGGAAGGTGCAGAGTAAAAGGGAAAGACTGTTCCATTTTGGAACAGTCTTCTTTTATTCGTAATGTTATTATTTGTCGATAAATCGATATTTCTTGTCGAACCGTTGATATATTGTAAGTTATGATAGATATATTTGAAAAATCGTTGATATTGCTTATTTCTTTGAAACAAACGGATGTCCATCATAATAAAAACGCCACGGATAATGTACAGCTTCTTCTGCATAGTCGATATTAATACGAGGTCCTGCTGCTATTTTATATTGTGATGATATGTGTTCGTCTTTTGGGACGAGTTCAATATGTAATGTGTCACTTTGTAATGATAAGCCTCGTTCTTCTAAAGTAATTCCGAGGGCACGGCATAGTTTGCCAGGACCGTTTGTTAAATTTTTGTACTGCGCTTTTGTAATGTCTGTTTTGTTGTAGCGTGCTAGTTTTATTTCTTCTATTCCATTTACCGGCTCAAGGGCTCGAATGAGAACACCTTGCGGGGTACCAACTGGTGCTGTAATAACGTTAAAACAATGATACATACCGTAAATTAAATATACGTAAGCATGTCCTGGTGTGCCAAACATGACTTCTGTGCGGTCTGTCCGTCTGCCGCCGTAACTATGTGCGGCCTTATCATCTGGGCCTTTATATGCTTCTACTTCTACAATGATTCCGCTTCGCTTTATTCCGTCTACAATATGAACGAGTTTTTGCCCGAGTAATTTTTTTGCTACTTCTAACGTATCGCCTTCATAAAAGGAAGGAGGTGCCTGCATTGTACTATCTCCTTTGCTAAGTGTATATGTATATAGTAAACCAAATTTTCAGTAGTAATTCTAACTCGTTCTATTTATCGGGTGTATTTCATAAATTATGGATAGAGTACAACAGCGAAGAGGGGGAGTGCGACATGATTTATCGCTTACTAGCTCTTAATATAGATGGGACACTACTATACAACAATGGGAAAATTGCAAAAGGATTAAGAGAAACAATTGAATTTGTGAAAAGAAAAGATGTATACGTTACGTTATTTACGAGCCGTAATTTTCAATCCGCTCATAAAGTAGCAAAGGCGTTAAAATTAGATTCTATATTAGTGACACATGGTGGTGCTTTCGTTTCAGCAACGTTAGATAAGCCGTACGTTCAAAGAAGATTATCTGAAGAGAAGACTTTTAACATTGTGCAAGTGTTAGAGCACTTTGATTGTAACGTACGTATTTCTCATGAACGGTTTTCGATAGGAAATCGTGAGAGAAATACACCAAACTTAATTGCGCGTACTGTATTATCAAGCGCAGACCCGTTATTTTATCCAGTTCAATTTGTAGATTCGTTAGGTGACGCGCTTCGTGATCATCCGGTGGCGGCGCCGAAAATTGATGTTCTTTTCCAAACTAAAGGTGAAAAAGAAAGAGGACTGAACACATTAAGAAAAGCATTCCAAGATGTAGAGTATGTTGAATGTGATTCAAAACGAATAGAAATCTTGCCGCAAAATGTATCAAAGTTACGCGGGTTACAATTGCTTGGAGATCATTTAAATATTTCGCTAAATGAGATGGTTGCGATTGGAGATAGTATGGAAGATTTAGAGGTTATTGAAAACGTAGGACTTGGGGTAGCGATGGGGAACGCACCTGTAGAATTAAAGCAAGCAGCAGATTGGATTACACGTTCAAATAGTGAGAACGGTGTAGAGTACATGATTAAAGAGCATTTCCGTAAGCAATTCCCGCTTCCGTTTTTGAAGAATCATAAAAATACACCGAAATGATGAAAGAAAAACGTAGCTTTTTGGCTACGTTTTTTTTGTGGAGCTTATTAAAAGGAATGAAAACGTTTTAAATTGTGAATTGTGTATGAAACCCATACAATTTACTTGAATCCTCTAAAAAACTAATGTAAAGTGGATGATGTTACCAAATAGTTACACCACATGAAGCATTCTTCAGATTAATTTTATTGAGCTCCCATACGTAAAAACATTTCCGCATGATAGTTTAGTTCACGTATTATTTCAAAAATGAATTGTAGTAATTTTATTAAGTCGTTGTAGCGTTTCTTTGTTTTATTTAAATGGATTATTTTAAGTTAATGTGAGTAAGACCTGGTACAGACGAAATGTGCTTTTTTTTGTGATTTTAGGAAGTTTAAAAGGGGGAATGAATTTCTTGAGGAAATCATTTAATCAAAAAATTAAAAAGTTAAGTAGTAGTTTAATAGTTGTATTACTAATATGTATGAATTTTTTAATCCATTTACCATTTAAAGCAGAGGCAGCTACAACAGAATTAAAAGGTTTAGGTGATGTATCTTATTACAATGCCATCATTTTTGGAGATCATAGTGCAACGAGTGCGGATATTGAAGGTGCGATGGCTGTTCAGAAAAATATGAACGCATCAAGTTATACAGTCGTAGCGGCTGCAACTGGAGCAAATAACTTAGCTGGAGCGACTTGGGTAGATGAAGGATATCCATCATTATTACTAGGCGGTCAATTTAAGAAAGCGGGAGAAGGACAAGTAATCATTCAAGATGGAACAGTGGCGATGACAAAAGACGGTGACCCAGATGGTGCAATGAAAACATCATATGATCGTATCTCTTATAAAGAGCAAGCGGAGATTGATGCTAAGTTTAAAGAATTTAGAAAAGACGTTGATGGTGTAATCGGGGATGCAAGTAAACTGCAGACTGATAAGCCAAAACCTAATATGAGCTTTGGAATCGGTGAAGATGTAAACAACCCTAATATTTATGTCTCTTCAGGCCAAACTGGAAAGAAAACATTTGATGTAAAAGACGTTTTTCTTCCGAATGTAGAGAATAAAGACTTTATTGTTATTTATTCAGATGCAGAAGAAGTGAGTTTTGGTGGCGGTGCAATTTTGTATGATACAAGAAATACTGGGATGGCAACGGATTTAATTAATACATCTCAAGCATACGACCCTAATTCATCTTTTACTGAGTTAGCTAGTAAGGTAATTTGGGTATTTCCTAATGCTACAAAGATGACAACTAAAGGTTATGGTGTAGTAGGTAGTGTGTTTGCACCTAATGCAGTTGTAGAAACAAAAGGTGGTTCTATTAATGGACAAGCCTATGTTGGAGGATTACACCAAAGAGATGGTTTTGAGGTTCATAACTTTAAATTTAACTGGCCAAAGTGGAATAAGCCGGTAGCCGAAAAAGGACATTTACAAATTAAAAAAGTTGATGAAAATGATAAAAACATTGTTTTAAAAGACGCAAAATTTGATGTTATAGACAAAGATAATAACGTTGTGGCTACTGTTACAACAAACGAAAAGGGTATTGCGGAAGTTAAAGATTTACCACTTGGTGACTATTTTGTAAAAGAAATAAGTGCACCAGAAGGATATATAAAAGTTGATACACCAGTCAAAGTAACAATTGATAATACAAACGTAATTGAACTTGTTATGAAGAATACGAAAAAAGTAGAGAATGGCCAATTTAAATTATTGAAAAAAGATAGTGAATCTGGTCAACTTCTACCAGGTGCAAAATTTGATGTTATCGATAAAGATGGGAAAGTTGTGGAAACAATTGTTACAGATGATAAAGGTGAAGCCTTATCGAAACAACTTCCAGTTGGAAGCTATACATTAAAAGAAGTAGAAGCACCGAAAGGATATGAATTATCATCTAGTTCAGTTTCTGTTGATGTAGAGGCTAATAAAGTAGTGACTGTAGATGTGGTGAATAAAAAGATCCCTGAAAAAGTAACAGGTCAATTTGAAATTGTGAAAGTAGATGCGGAAGATAAAACGAAAGTATTATCAGATGCAGAATTCGAAGTGTATAAAGATGGTAAAAAAGTAGATACGTTACGAACAGATAAAACTGGTAAAGTAGTTTCTCAGAAATTAGAACCAGGAAAGTACACATTAAAAGAAACGAAAGCACCACAAGGATATAAATTGCTAAAAGAAGAAATTGAAGTCGTTGTGGAAGCAAACAAAGTAGTAGAAGTACAAATAGAAAACGCAAAAGAACTAGGAAGCTTACAAGTAACCAAAAAGGATGCAGAGAGTGGAAAAGTTCTAGCAGGTGCAGAATTTAAATTAAAGAACGAAGCTGGTCAAGTAGTTGGAGAAGCAAAAACAACGAATAAAGACGGTGTTGTGAAATTCGAAAACGTAGTGCCAGGAAAGTACACGTTAGAAGAAACGAAAGCACCAGAAGGTTATAAGGCGCTAGAAGTGACAGTAGAAGTAAACGTTGTAGCGAACGAAGTAGTAAAACAAGAAGTTACGAATGAAAAAGTAACAGGTCAATTTGAAATTGTGAAAGTAGATGCGAATGATAAAACGAAATTGTTATCAGGTGCAGAATTCGAAGTGTATAAAGATGGTAAAAAGGTAGCGGAACTGAAAACAGATGAGAGTGGAAAAGTGATGTCACCAAAATTACCGCTAGGTGAATACACAGTGAAAGAAACGAAAGCACCAGCGGGCTACAAGCTTTCAAATAAAGAATGGAAAGTAACAATTCAAAACGAGAAAGAAGTAGTAAAAGTAGAGGCAGAAAACGAAAAAATCTTAGGTTCTCTACAAATTATTAAAATGGATGATAAAGATCAAACGAAACGCTTAGCAGGCGCAGAATTTACATTGAAAGATGCGAAAGGAAATGTTGTAAAAGAAGGAATTACAACAGATAAGTCTGGGACAGTTAAAGTAGACGGACTTGTGCCGGGTGAATATACGTTAGAAGAAACAAAAGCACCAGAAGGTTATGAGTTAACAAAACAAGTAATTCATGTAACAGTTGACGGTGAAAAAGTTATTGATGTAAAAGTAACGAACAGTAAGAGCCTTGGTCAATTCGAAATCGTAAAAGTAGATGCGGAAGACAAAACGAAAGTATTATCAGACGCAGAATTCGAAGTGTATAAAGATGGTAAAAAAGTAGATACGTTACGAACAGATAAAACAGGTAAAGTAATCTCTCAGAAATTAGAACCAGGAACATACACATTAAAAGAAACGAAAGCACCACAAGGGTATAAGTTGTTAAAAGAAGAAATTAAAGTCGTTGTGGAAGCGGACAAAGTAGTAGAAGTACAAGTAGAAAACGCAAAAGAACTAGGAAGCTTACAAGTAATCAAAAAGGATGCAGA
>NZ_JAKUDW010000082.1:0-23310 GCF_022662595.1 Bacillus cereus group sp. BfR-BA-01524
CTTTTTCATCGTCTTTCTCCTTTAACATAGATGATATGTGTATACAATAATTTGTTTAACTGTAATCTTTTTGAAAGAGTAGTGGTAAAGCAAAATAATTTATTAAAAATCTTGAATATGAGATTTTATAATATAGTATTAACCATATTAATGAAAGAAGATGTAATCTCAAATTTGCTAATTATTAACAAAATGATAATGATTATCACTATTGATTCTTTAAATAATATAATTTTATATAGGTGTATTGTCAATAGTAATTTTGATTGTAAATTTTGCGGAAACAGGTTATATTTTATTGAGAATGATAATCAATGATTAATAGCTGAGGAGTGAGCACGAATGAATCGAGAAGAATTGTTTGATGTAACCGTGATAGGCGGAGGACCTGCAGGGCTTTATTCAGCTTTTTATAGTGGACTCAGAGAAATGAAAACGAAAATAATAGAATTTCAACCACATTTAGGTGGAAAAATACATGTGTATCCGGAAAAAATGATTTGGGATGTAGGAGGACTATTGCCAGTTACAGGTGATAAGTTAATTGAACAACTTGTACAGCAAGGGTTAACATTTAAGCCGGAAGTTGTATTAGATACAAAAGTAGAATCGATTATTCGTAATCAAGATGGTACTTTTACATTAAAAACAAGTACTGGCGAAGAACACTTTTCAAAAACAGTTATCGTCGCAACAGGAAGTGGTATATTGAAACCGCAAAAGTTATCTATTGAAGGTGCTGAGCGATTTGAAGTATCGAATTTAAATTATACAGTTAAATCTTTAAAGCGTTTCAAAGGTAAAACAGTTATTATTTCCGGTGGAGGCAATTCTGCTGTTGATTGGGCAAATGAATTGGAACCAATTGCGAAAAAAGTGTATGTAACCTATAGAAAAGAAGAATTATCTGGTCATGAAGCACAAGTAAAACAACTTATGAACAGCTCAGCGGAGTGTTTCTTTAATACATCGATTACAAAATTAATTGCTGGTGATAATCATGAAGCGATCGAATATGTAGAATTAACAAATCATGAAACAGGTGAGGTTTCTCACTTACCTATTGATGAAGTTATTATTAATCATGGATATGAACGCGACATTACATTATTAGAAAATAGTGAGTTAGACGTTGCAATTATAGATAATTATTATATTGCAGGTAATGCAAATAGTGAGTCTTCAGTAGATGGATTATATGCTGCTGGAGATATTTTAAAGCATGAAGGGAAACTACACTTAATTGCAGGTGCATTCCAAGATGCTGGAAATGCTGTGAATAAAGCAAAGCAATTTATCCAACCAGATGCAAGTGAGTACGGAATGGTTTCTTCTCATAATGAAGTATTTAAGAAGAGAAATCGCGAACTGATTAAGCAGATGATGAAATAATAAGGAACAAGTATACCCCCACATACTTCTCTATTCAAATGGATGAGAGATGTACGTGGGGGTTTTCCTGTTTACTATATTTTCAATCATTATAATGACACCGGTTTCATCAGTTCATATGATATGAACATTTTTATTGGTAAAGCATCTTAGAAAACAATTTAGCTATGTTTTGCTTACGCAGAACATGGCTAAATTACGCTGTCCCTTTAGCGCGTTCATTAGGAAATGGCATATTTAGTATAGAAGCAATATATTGTTTTCCATGTTTTCGAGCCAATGATTCTAATATTTGACGGACGCGTTTTGTAAGATGGCCTTGTTTTTTGATGGCTTCACAATATGCGTCATAGAAAGCATATTTAGCCCAAAGGAAATCATCTTGTTGGAATAAGAAATGATTTTTGTACCATTCACCAATTGTATGATAACAATTGTTTTCATGTATTGCTGTGCTTTGAGAAAGAAAACGATCAGATAAAGATACATTCAAATGAGAAATTGTGTTTTCTGTTTCAACTTGTAGTGTTTTTTCTAACATTGTAATGATGTGACGAGTAGCCATATGTTAACTCTCCTTTGTGTAAATGGGTAATACCATTCTATATTTAAAAAATTCTTACTATATAATACTATACAATATATGGAATGCATCTACCTGCTTTTTGAACTGCATTTACAAAATCTTTTTTATTTGTTTACAAAAATAAAGTAAAGTAAGATACAGTATAGATGAAAAAATAATAAAGGAATGAACGCATTGTATATAACAGTAGAAGAGACTGCGGAGTATTTGAATTTACCAAAATCGTATATTGAAGAGTTAATTCAGCAAAAGAAAATTCGTGCGCTATTCGATGGAGAGCAATATTTAGTAAATAAAGAACAATTCAATACGCATTTAGAACAAATGGAGAAATATAAGCAGTTAGTGGAAGAAATATTAAACGAACCAATTCCAGAAGATATGGATGTTAAAGACGAAGACTAAACTTTGGGAAATCCCGTATGAAGATATGCAGAAATGTATCTTCATACGGGATTTTTTGTCTAAAGGTATCGAAAGCCTAATGGGCATGCAGAATTCCTTATGTTTTTGATAGGTAGTAGTCTACCATGTTAAAAGCATATTTTTTTCTAGCTAGGACAAACATAGAGAACGTAACCTGTACAGATACATATACTATCAGTGCAAAAGCTTATAAATTAATGGAAGGGGTTTTCTCGTGAGTTTATTTCATTGTGATTTTCTGAAAGACTTAATTGGATCTTTTGTGAGAGTAAACAGGGGTGGTCCAGAATCTCAAAAAGGGACAATAGTCGCAGTATGTTCGGATTACTTTGTATTAAAGAATGAAAAAGGAGAGCTCTATTACTATCAGATTCGTCATCTGAAAAGTGTTACAAAAAATGCGAAAGATTGTAAAGCAGATGATTGCAGATGGTTGGAATGTGAAGATGACTTTGAAAAGTTACTTCAAAGCTTCAAATATTGCTGGGTAAAAATTAATCGTGGTGGCCCAGAGAAAGTTGAAGGTATTTTACAAGATGTTTCTTGTGAATTTGTGACATTGATTGTAAAAGAAGAAGTTATATTAGTTGCAGTATCTCATATTAAGAGTGTCACAGTAGCTTGTAGAGATAGTGAAGAAAGCGACAGTGAAAGCAACAGTGAAAGCAATAGTGAAAGTGATAATTCGAGTCGAGCTCGTGCACAAAGACAGTCAAGTAGAGGAAGATAATAAGAAAGGAGGATACAAATTTGGAAAGTATATTATGCTGTGAGCAAATTAAATGCTTAGTCGGTGAGACTGTAAAAGTAAATCTTCGTGGACCAGAGAGTCGAGTGGGGGTACTTGTATCGTTAGGGAGAGATTACCTTACATTACAACTTCCTCTTGGTGAATTAGTATATTACCAATTGAAACATGTGAAGAGTCTAGCTAAGAAAGTGAAAGAAAGTAAATGTGGCGATTGCTATGTTTCATGTTTCTGCTCTGAGGATGATACTTTTGTCGATATATTACGTGATTTGAAGTATAAGTGGGTAAAGATAAATCGTGGCGGTCCTGAGTGTGTGGAAGGATTATTAAGTGAAGTGCATGAAGAATGTATTACACTAGTAAACGGCGATGAAGTCATTTATATCATTAATTATCATATTAAGAGTGTGAGTCAAGTAGTGAAATGTAAAAAGAATGAAGATGAATAATGTTTAATAAATAAGAGGGGCATTATGAGGGAAAGAGAAGAACAATTCCTTATTTCGATAGTATGAAAAGGAATTACTTACTATTAATACAAAACATTGCCCTGATTATTTTTTTTGAAACGGAAGATAGGAAAGCTGATATTTATAGGAAGGAGGATATAGATGAATGAGTTGAATAAAAGTATTGGAGAAAATATATATGTTAAATTAATCGGTGAAAAAAGATTTAAAGGCGTATTAATTGATGTAGGAAATGATATTGTTGTTCTTTACAATGGACAAGATTACGTATATATATCGTTATATCATGTACAATACTATAAATTTTTAAGACCATATGACGAAGAAATATCAAAACCAGATGTTGATTCTGTAATTAAGAGGGAATCCCCTTCAATTTCTTTGAGAAAAGTATTAAGTACTTCTAAAGGGATTTTTACAGAAGTTTATGTAGCAGGAAATGCTCCAATACATGGTTATGTTACAAGTGTGATGAACGATTATATTGTTTTTTATAGTCCGGTTTATAAAACGGTATATATATCTTTAAAGCATTTAAAATGGTTAATTCCGTATAAAGAGAACCAAGTACCGTATGCCCTCAATAAAAATGAACTCCCCGTAAATCCGTTAAATATTACGTTAGCTAGAACGTTTGAAGAACAGCTTATTAAAATGACAGGGAAAATTATGGTGTTCGATTTAGGTGAGGAGTCCAATAAAATTGGAAAAATGGCGAAAATTGATGAAGGTCATATTGAAATATCAAAAGCACGTGATGCAAAAATGTATGTGAATATTCAACATGTAAAATCCGTCCATTGTCCGTAGATTAGTTGGAAGGGCTGGCTTTTTCTTTTATATGCAGAAGAAAAGGTCGAGCCTATTTATTTAGTTTAATTTGGATATGAGGGGAAAAATGAATTGAATATAAATATATTATAGTGGAATCTTGTTTTGAAGAATTTGCACTAATTTATAAAGAAATGTGTACGAGCTATCTTTTATGTATTCAATTTATTTTTTGAGGAGGAGCTGCTCAATTAATTTATTAAAGGGGTTTTGTTTGTGGAGCAGTTTCCGAATTCGTTATCAATTACATTGCTTGGTAGTGCTGGTGGAGCAGCAAAAGCAGTTTTAGCAATTTTAAATCAAGCGATAGCAAATGAAAAAGATCCAATTTATGAAGTATTAAAGAATGCCAAATTTCATTTGGTGGATATAAAGCAAAAAGATAGGACTTATTATGATGAGTTGTTTTCGAATTTGAAAAGTCAATTATATTTATATGAAATAAACCTTCAAAATGTAGTGGAATTTAAACAACATTTAAAAGAAAAAAGAACGAGTGTTGTGATTGATGTTTCAGGGGCAGATACAATTAGAGTATTAAGCTGCTGTAATGAACTAGGAATTTGTTATATTAACTCAGCCTTGGAAAATGAGGCAGTAGATCAGGACGATAGCTTAATCGGCTTTCAGCTTACGGAAAGATATACAAGGTTTGAGAAGGAGAAAGAGAAATTTACAAATACAAAAGCAATTATAGGTTCAGGTATGAATCCAGGTGTTGTTCAATGGATGGTTGTTGAGCTTATGAAGGAACGACCAAATGAAAGGCCAAGAGCATGTTATATTGTAGAACATGACACGTCGTTTTTGAATGATACAGCACTTATAAAGCCACATACACTTTATGCTTCATGGGCAGTAGAGCGATTTTTAGATGAAGCAATCTGGAGTTATCCGATGTATATGAGTCATCATCGTCCTCTTTACTTTTATGAAGATGTATATGCTTCAGAGTATAAAGTGAAGTTAGGAGAAAAAGAATTCTATGGTTGTTTAATGCCACATGAGGAAGTATTAATTTTAGGGAAAAACTTTAATATGGAAGTTGGTTTTCTTTACCGAATTAATGAGTATACAACAAATATAATTAGACAGAACTTAGATCAAGTAGAAGATTTATGGAACTGGAATCGTAAAGTATTTAATCCAGCGGAAGAAGAGGTTGCTGGAGAAGACCTGGTCGGTGTGTTACTCGTTTATGAAAATAGTGAGACATATATGTATAATGTGATGAATAGTAGCCAAGTTTTTCGTAAATATAAAACGAATGCAACGTATTTTCAGGTAGGGTGCGGGATTTATGCAGGCTTGTGCAGTATATTTTTAGATCAATTTGAACAAGGTGCTTATTACGTCGAGGAGTTGTTATTAAATACAGAAAGTAAGTACGGTGAATATTTAAATTTATATATGAGGGATTTTGTAGTAGGGCATAATAATTTTACGGATGGATTGTTACATGATAGGGTAAGGTGGATGTAAGTTGTTACTAAAAGGAAGGAGAGCTCTCCTTCCTTTTAGTATTATAAGGTTAAATATTGCCCTGAAAGCAATTTCATACTTATAATTTAAGGAGATAACATATAAAACGTTATTTTTTGTATTGATCATGAGGAGTATTCATATGAACAAATTGAAAAGCTTAATTTATGAAGAAAGAGAAGCTTTAAAAGTATTTTTATTGTTATTCTATATTATATTTTTTTTATATGACGTTATTTATTACTTTGTGTATCCGGCTATGGACATTAATGGTGCAAGGATAGGATGGCCAGAAGGTGGTATGGGGATAGGGGTTTATATATTAGTAATATCTTTATTTCCTATTTCAGTATATCTTCAAAAAAAAGGTTATGTATATTTTGTGAAATATTTGTTTTTAATTGGGTATATGTTTATTGATATCATAAATAATTTAATGATTTATTTAAACAGTAATCGTGTTTTTGAAAATGGAAATATGGTTGAAATATTGTTAATTTTATTTGCGCCGATATTTGTGAATAGAAAGTATTTTTACTTAGTTTCCTTTAGTGTAATTGGAAAGTATGTATTTTTCACTTTGATATTACAAGATATTAAAGTTGTGATTCCACTTGTTTTATGTATATTCTTTTTTATTATTTCACATTCTTTATTAAAACGATTTCAATCTTATGTAAGAACAGTGGTTGAAATGATGAACAATATGAAAGAGACGGAAAATTTAGCAGTGATTGGGACTATGTCTACAACGATTGCCCATGAAATTCGAAATCCGCTAACAGCGTTAAAAGGGTTTACGCAAATGCAAAAAGAAAGAAACCCAACTGATACGATGAGCTACAACATTATGCTACAAGAAATTGAAAGGATTAATGGATTTGTTAGTGAATTGATGTTGTTAGGAAAGCCAAAGCCAACAAATTATGAAAGATGTAATATACGAGCCATCCTTCTATATGTTGTGCAGCTAATGGAAAGTTATGCAACGCAATATAGAGTTAAATGCCATTTACAAGTAGATGGGAATTTACCGGCTATAAACGGTGATGATAAGCAATTAAAACAAGTGTTATTAAATATCATTAAAAATGGAATAGAATCAATGCCAGAGGGTGGAGAAATTCATATCCGTGCATATCAAAAAACGCAAGGACATTTGTGTATTTCTGTCGAAGACCAAGGATTTGGTATAGAGAATGAGAAATTAGGAAAAATCGGCAAGGCTTTTTACACAACAAAGGAGAATGGTACAGGACTTGGATTAATGATTACATATAAAATTATTAAGGAACATCAAGGAAGTATCACAATTCAAAGTAGTGTAGGAGTAGGAACGAAAGTAGAAATTTTTCTGCCGACCGTTTAATGTATTGGGAGAAAAGATTTTTCAGAAAAGTGTTCTTGTTGTGTAAATATAAACATTTTATAAAATGTTTCAAGAAGGGTTTTTTTTATAAAATACTTCGTTTATAATGGAGGAAAATATCGACATGAGATTGGTTGCTCATGTAACGGTTCAGTAGTGTTACGAAAAGATAAGAAGGGGTGCACGCGCATCCTTTTTTCTATGCAGATATTATGAAAGAGGTGGTATGATGGAATTAACATTAAATTCGACTGTATGTTTACATACAATTCAATTTCGAAAAGAGCAAAAGAATTATATTGTAAAAGATACAATTACAGGAGAAAAATATGAAATGCCGCCACTTTGGATTGATGCACTAGCAATGATGCGTGACGGTTTTTTATTGGGTGAAATTGAGGAGAAATTAAAAGAAGAGTATCCAGCTGAAGAAGTAAATATGTTAGCGTTCACGAGGCAATTGTTAGAGTTGGAACTTGTTGAAATGGTAGATGGTGAAGAGATAGCTTGCACAAAGAAGAAAGAGATTGATTGTTTAGCTTGGGTACGTCCTCGTGTGGAACAATTCTTTCTTAATTTAAATAGAAAATATAGAAGCAAAGGTCAGTAATGACCTTTGCTTTTTTTGTAGCTCCATTTAAAAAATAACAGCAAATGCTCTTGCGAAAGCACCGTCACTATTTTTAATTTTTAAAGGTGCTGCTGAGAAAAAGAAACGTTTTGCTTCGATAGCATCTAAATTTGTTAAGTTTTCAATTAAATAAATATTATTCCCTAATAATATGTGATGAATCGGTGATGTTTCTGTTGTAACTTCATCAGGAGAAATGAAATCTAAACCGATAGATTTTACTTTTAATTGAACTAGTTCTTCAGCTAATTCTTCAGAAAGATAAAATGCTTCTTTCTCATAAGCTTCTGTATTCCATTTAGTGGATAGATTGGAATGAAAAATAACAATATCACCTTCTTTTATGTCAGTATTATGCAATACTGCCTTAGGTAATTTTCGCTCTTGAATATGTGTTACATCTATAAGAACAGCTTCGCCTACAAATTGATCTAGCGGTAATTGATCAATCGTTGTTGCTCCTGAAATAAAATGCGCAGGAGCATCACAATGCGTGCCAACATGAACGACAGAATGAAAATCTGTAACTTGATAGCCTGCTTCTTCAACGCTTGTAACAGCTTCTAGTTGTATTTTAGGTGTTCCAGGAAATTGAGACATATTATTTTCAAATGTTTGCGATAGATCAATTACTTTCATTTTACATACCTCCAATATATGTTTTTCAAATAATAAAAAGCTCATCCTTCAGTATCAAGAAAGATGAGCTTTACATGCTAGTTGAGTTTTATCTTCCAAAATGCAATGCATTTTGCAGGAATTAGCACCTATTCAGTTTGTATAAACTGAGGTTGCTGGGCTTCAAAGGGCCGGTCCCTCTGCCTCTCTTGATAAAGAAGTATTCAGTTTTTAAAATCGGAATTTTCCGATAGTTAAATTGTAATTCATTTCCTTTTTGCGTGCAATATAAAATAGGTATTCACCCAAATAAAGCTGCTCGCATATTGTAGCTTATGTAAATAGAATGCTGCGAAGGAGTGAGTGCAGTGACAGGAAATGTACTGAATTACTATGCTGGTGGTAATACAGCTAGGGGATTTCACAATTTATACGAAGAGAATTTAAAAGGATTAGACAGATTATTTATCTTAAAGGGTGGCCCAGGAACGGGAAAATCTTCTTTAATAAAGGCAATAGGTCGTGAATGGGTTGGAAAAGGATACGATATTGAATTTTTACATTGTTCTTCTGACAATAAATCGGTTGATGGTGTAATTATCCCAAAATTAAAAGCAGGAATTGTTGATGGGACATCGCCGCATGTTATTGAGCCAAAAATGCCAGGAGTTGTTGAAGAGTATATAAATTTAGGAATTGCTTGGGACTCAGATAAACTAAGGAAGCAGAAGTTAGAAATTGAAAGATTTGTTTCAGAAGCAAGCAAAGCTTTTCAGTCTGCTTACGCACGTTTTAAAGAGGCATTGGTTATACATGATGAGTGGGAGAAGATATATATTGATAATATAGATTTTAATAAAGCAAATGAACTAACCGATCAGCTTATCCAGAAATTATTTGCAAATAAAAGTGGAAGACAATCGCTTGTAAAACATCGTTTTTTAGGAGCTGCTACACCGAAAGGGGCAGTTGATTTTGTTCCTAATTTAACAGAAGGGTTACCACATCGTTATTTTATAAAAGGGCGCCCAGGCTCTGGAAAATCAACGATGCTCAAAAAGTTAGCTAAGGCAGCTGAAGAAAAAGGGTTTGAAGTTGAAGTATATCATTGCGGATTTGACCCGAATAGTCTTGATATGGTTATCGTAAGAGAATTAGGCTTTGCAATTTTTGATAGCACCGCACCACATGAATATTTTCCAAGTCGCGAGGGTGATGAAATTATTGATATGTATGCCCTTATTGTTACGCCAGGGACGGATGAGAAATATGCGAAGGAAATTCGTGATGTTTCCATTCAATATAAAGCAAAAATGAATGAGGCGATGTCTTTCTTAGCGAAAGCAAAATCGGTTCGTGATAAATTAGAACGAATTTATATTGCTGCTATGGATTTTTCAATAGTAGATGCATATAAAGATGAGATTCAAAAAGAGTTTGAACGAATTGCTACTACTGTAATCGAAAAGCAACAATAGATGTTCCGTTTTGCTGTCAGTAATTTCTGACAGTTTTTTTAGTATGTAGTAAAATTAGTAGTGTATTTGTCGAATTTCCAAGGAAATAATCAAAAAATAGAGGTGTTATGAAATGAGAGAGAAAATCGAGTTGGAGTTAGAAAGAATTGAAAAAGAGAATGATGTGAAAATTTTATTTGCGGTAGAATCAGGGAGTCGTGCTTGGGGGTTTCCATCGAAAGATAGCGATTATGATGTTAGGTTTGTTTATATACATCCGGTAGAATGGTATTTATCAATTCATGATAAACGAGATGTAATTGAATATCCAATTAGTGATGATTTAGATATAAGTGGTTGGGATATTAGAAAGGCATTGCAACTATTCGCGAAGTCGAACCCAGCTTTACTTGAGTGGATTCGATCACCAATTTTTTATTCGAAAAACTCTAATTTTCCAGAACTACTTCAACAGATGAGTGAGAAGAATTTTGATCCAAAAGCAACGATATATCATTATTTACATATGGCGTCGAAAAATTATCGTGAATTTTTGCAAGGTGAGAATGTAAAGCTGAAAAAGTACTTTTATGTATTACGTCCCATTTTAGCTTGTAAGTGGCTAGAAGAGAAAGCAACTTTACCTCCTGTAGAATTTGACCGATTGATTACAGAATTATCATTAGAACGTAGTGTATTAGATGAAATTGAAAAGTTGTTAATAAAGAAAAAAGCAGGTACTGAATTAGATGTTGGATTGAAAATTAAGGTGCTAAATCAATTTTTAGAAGAACAAATTCATTACTATCAGCAGTATGTAAAAGGAATTGAAAAGGGATCAGGGATCGATATTGAGAGTTTAAATACATTGTTTCGAGATACGTTGTTTGAAGCATATGAAAAAGAGCACAAGTAAGTTTGTGCTCTTTTTATTTTGTAGGAATGAAGAAAACAGATATAGCTGCGATAAGACCTGCAAAGGAGAATAAGTAAAAATTCCATGCTAAGTCATATCGCATTGTCATAATAATACCGACGAGAATAGGGCCAGCAATTGCACCAACTCGGCCAAGCCCGAGTCCCCAGCCTAAGGAGGTAGCTCGGATATGTGATGGGAAGTATTGTGTTACATATGCATTTAATATTTGAGTAATACCGACTGATCCAATACCAGCAAGGCCAATTAAAAGATAAATGATTGTAACAGATGGTTTAATTGTTAATAGTCCGATACATATGGCTGCCATAAGATAAGAGATGCTAATAACAATTTTTGCTCCTATACGATCAGCAATTGCTCCAGCGAATAATGCGCCGATAGCTGCGGTAATATTTAGTATAAGTAGGAATGACAGACTAGATCCAAGAGGATATCCCGCCTGACGCATCATCTGTGGTAACCAAGTGTTTAAACCGTATATTAGAAACATTCCCATTATATAAGTGATCCAAAAAAGTAGCGTTGCTTTTATGTATTCTTTTGAGAATAAAGTGAAAAATCCATTTTCCTTTTGTATAGTAGATGGGGCTTGATGAGTTTTATTTTTTACATGAAATTCAATTTGAAAACGATTAAGAATTTGGTTCACTTCTTCTTGGCGATTACGTGATAATAAAAATTGAATGGACTCAGGTAAATAGCGAATAATGAAAGGAATAAGGAGTAGTGGAATCATTCCGATACCAAACATAATTCTCCATCCGAAATCTTCTAACATAAACATAGACAAAATAGCACCTAACACGATACCTAAAGGATAGCCCGTAAACATAAGAGCATAAATAAAAGATTGCCTTTTTTGGGGGGAATATTCAACAGTAAGTGCTGAAGCCGTTGGGATAACACCGCCTAATCCGATTCCTCCTATAAATCGAGACAATCCAAATAACTCAGGAGAAGGAGCGATAGCCGCTAAACCCATTGTGATAGAAAAAAGTGCTAAACAGCATATAAGCGTCCATTTACGCCCAATTAGATCTGTAATCGTTCCAACTAGAATAGCTCCAATAAACATCCCAAATAAAGCATAGCTTGCAATTGTACCAGCATGCGCTGGTGATAGCGCCCAGCTTTTGTCTTCTAGGAGCTTTGGTAGAACGGCACCGTAAATACCTAAATCATATCCATCAGCTAAAATGGCTAGCCAACAAATAAAAACAACAAGTTTTGTAATAGAGCTTGAAAAGATAGTTTCTGTAGATTCTAGATGAGGTGGAGCTGAAGGTTGCATAATATTCACCCCTTTTAATTTGTAGATGAATATATTATTTTATTTAATGTTAATTTTTTCCTTCTTGGTGTCGAAATTTATCTGAAAAAGTTTTATTACAAATAAAGAAGTTCAACAGTAATTCTGTTGAACTTCTTTATTTGTTTACTCATTATCAACTCGTTTTAACGGTTGATCTGCTGGACCTTCAAGAACGTCTCCCTCAATTGAAAAACGAGAACCATGGCAAGGGCAATCCCAAGTACAATCACCATTATTCCATTCAACTTCACAGCCGAGATGTGTACAAGTTGTATCGACGATATGTAATTTACCTTCTTTGTCCTTATAAGCACCTGCTCGTTTACCGTTAACATGTACGACAGATCCTTCACCAACTTCGAGATCTTCTGGCTTACGTAATGCGGTTTCAATCTTTCCTTCAATTAAATGTTTCGCAACATCAATGTTCTGGGAGAGGAACATTTTTATATCTGGATTTGCATGGAAGCGTGATGGTGCATATAGTTCTTTATAGGGACTGTGGACTTTTAGGATGGAGTCCTTCAGTAGGTGAGCGGCAGCAGTTCCAGTTGTCATTCCCCATTTGCGATATCCAGTTGCAACAAATATATTTGGATTCCTTTCGTTAATATGTCCGATATAAGGGAGTTTGTCTAGAGTAATTAAATCTTGTGCTGACCATCTATAAGGAACTTTATCTACTCCAAAAGTTGCTTCAGCAAAAGAGTAGAGTGCTTCATAATGAAGCATCGTATTTATTCCTTGTCCTGTTTTATGACTTTCCCCACCAATCAAAATCAATTTTTCTCCATTATCTGTTATATAGCGTAAGGAGCGTTTTGGATCATCAATACTTAAATACATGCCACCTGGATAATCCGTTTTTGCTTTTATTGCAAGAGCGTAGGAGCGTTCTGCATACATTCTCGTAAAGAAAAAGCTATTCGCATCATAAAAAGGAAAATGTGAACAAGAGACGACATATTCACAAGTGATATGATGGCCATCCTTTGTAATTATTTGTGGATAATCCCCTTTTTCGACATCCATAGCTGTTGTTTGTTCATAAACTTTGCCGCCCATCTCCACAAACTTTTCTAAAAGTGTTTTCAAATAAAGGAGGGGATGGAATTGTGCTTGATTTTTCATGACAAGTGCAGATTGTACTGGAATAGGAATTGATAGAGATTGAACGTAGTCACAAGGTATATTTAATTTTTGATAAGCTTCATATTCTTTCGATAAATTTCTTAATCCATTATCAGTAGTTGTATATAAATATGAATCTTCATTTGAGAAATTACAGTCGATTTTATATGTTTGAACAGTTTCATTTATGAATTGTAGAGCCTGATTATTTGATTCATAGTAAAGCCCGGCCTTTTCTACACCGAAATGAGTTATTAATTCATCATAAATAAGATCATGTTGTGCTGTTACTTTCGCTGTTGTATGTCCAGTCGTCCCGTGTAAAATACGACCAGAATCAATTAAAACAACATCGATGCCTTCTTTTGCAAGTAAATAGGCAGTAGTAATACCTGTAATACCAGCACCGATAATAGCAACTTTCGTCTTTATATTTTCGGATAAACGAGGGAAAGTAGGAAACTGAGTAGATTCAATCCAATAAGATAGCGGCAGTTGTGGAAATGTATCACTTGTCATTACGGAAACCTCCTGATTTTAGAACAATTTTCCTTTTAATATTTCCATATTATATGAAATTCATGTGTGTTGTTTTAGAAGTAGTCTATTTTTATTAAAAGAGGTTATAAATTATTTTAATATAATTAATTAGGTGGGGCATTATGAAGAAGTAGGATTTATATAAAACTAAATTTAAGTGATTTTGTTTGTTGATTACATAGAGAGTTATTGAATGAGATAGAGTCTATGGCGTTTAAGGAAATGTCTATATATAGTGGGTAAATCCTTATGAAATCTATACATTTTCTTTAGTGAAATAAAGTATGATTATAAAAGTATAACCAACTTTTATTACTAGGTCATAAAAGTTGTTGACAATATAGAAATTCTATTGTTATGATTCATCATGTGGAAAGGTTGATAGAGAGTAAAAAGAGAAATGTTTTTCATTGATAATAAAAGCGAAAAATAAGTGACGATAGAGTGAGTATATTTTCCTTATAATAGATGCTTTTTGGATCATCTAGTAAAATCAATCTGGAAGCAAGAATTGATATATGTAAGTTGCGCAAGGCGCGGCATAAGAAAGGGGCAAAAGGATGAAGGAGCTTCATACGTTTGGGTGGTATGCAGCACGTGTATCACCACATTTGCCGAAAAAAGCATTTAAACCAGTGCCTACTCGTTTATTTGGTGGACTGGCTTATTTGCTTGTGGCATTGGCGGGGTTAATATCGATTGGTGTATTTGAATTGAATGTGTGGGCGAATCTAGGAATTGCGATTGTTCTTGGATTATGTTTTGCTTCACTTGGATTTTTAGGGCATGAAATTTTACATGGAACTGTTGTAAGAAAGGCATGGCTTCGTGACTTCTTAGGCGCGATTGCATTTATGCCATTATCAACAGGGCCAAAGCTTTGGAGAAAGTGGCATAATGCAACGCATCATGTTCATACACAGCATGAAGAGAATGATCCGGATGCATGGCCGACACTTGAGAAACTTAAGAAGAGTAAGTTTTTGAGTTGGGTATATCGTATGCCTCTACATGTACGTTCATTCTTTAGTTTTCTGTCACTAACAATTCAATTTACATTGCATTCGACTCGAATGTTCTTTCATTTTATAAAAGAGTTCAAGTCATCCAATCAAAAATCTGTATGGCTTCAACTTCTTTTGCCTTGGACAGTTTGGATTAGTTTATTGTTTATTATGGGACCTGGAAAATGGTTATTTGCATATGTCATTCCGTTGTTGATTGCTAACTTTATTGTAATGGCATATATCGCAACAAATCACCGCTTAAATCCAATTGTTCCAGTAAATGATCCGTTAGCAAACTGTTTGTCAGTAACAGTGCCGCGCTGGGTAGACGTTTTACATTTCAATTTCTCATATCATACAGAACACCATCTGTTTCCTGCTATGAGCTCTAAATACTATCCGTTAGTAAAAGAGAAGATTAAAGAAATGTGGCCGGAACGTTATCACGAAATGCCGATGACAAAAGCATTGGCAGCACTTTGGAATACACCACGTGTGTATTATCACGGAAGTGAATTAGTGGATCCGCATAGAGAGCATTTCTATGGTTCTTTAGGAAATGGACTAGATCCTCATAATATTTCATATCGTGAGGAACATATAGAGGAAGACGAGAGTATTAAAAAAGTAAATCAGTAAAAATTAATATATTTTTGCAGTGAAAAAGCAAGCCATCTCAGGCTTGCTTTTTCTTATAAAGAAACTTCCTTTTTGTTCTTTTTATGGACTTGGAAGGAGTTAGTTTCTTTTCGTTGTAATCGTTTTTCTAAAAGATTAACAAAATAAGTAAATAGAAGAACAAGTACGAGATAGTATGAACCAACGATTATGTAAGTATCTAATTGTTGGAAGTTACCTGCTGCAATTGATAAACCTGATCCCCATAATTCGGACAGTCCTACGTAAGCGACAAGTGAAGAGTCTTTTAATCCGATAATAAATTGGTTTCCTAGAGGAGGAAGAGACAGACGAAATGCTTGTGGTAATATAATCCGGCGCATAGCTAAAGGGTAAGGCATACCTAAAGAGCGGGCTGCTTCTAATTGTCCCCGGTCAACGGATTGAATAGATCCACGGAAAATTTCCGTAATATATGCACCGTTATGAATTGCTAAAGCGATTGCTCCTGCCCAAAAAGGGGTAAAAACAACAACGGATGTAATCCCAAAATAGAGAATAGCGATTTGAACAATTAAAGGTGTACCACGAATAATAGCAATATAGATATGAGCAATGCTATTTAAAACTTTGTTATTCGAAATTCGAAAGAAAGCGAATAATAATCCAATTAATGAACCGAGTACTAGGGAAGTTAATGTTAATTGTAATGTGACAATAGTAGCTTTTAAGAGTGTGGGATAGGAAGAGATAAAAATTTCAAACATGCGTTTCACCTCATATTGTATAGATTTTAGTAGAGAATGAAATGCCCCACATAAAATGAACACTTAATCAGTGGGGCACTGTTTATGAATCTTTTGAATGGCTAACTTACTTACTTCGTTTTTTCCTCTTCACCAAGAATATTACGCCCGAACCATTTTTTACTGATCTTTTCATACGTACCATCTTTAATGATTTCATCTAACGCTTTATTTACTTTCTCAACCATTTCTTTATCATCTTTGCGAATAGCAATTCCCATTTCATCAAGATTTAATGGTTTTCCGGCTTCTTTTATATTCGATTTTCCTTCTTTTATCATACGTAGACCAACCATTTGATCCGTAATTACTGCGTCAACACGCCCAGGCTCTAAATCCATAAGAGCAGTAATATCACTGTCATATTCTGTGATTTGATCTGTATATTTTGCAACAAGATTTTTAAAGGTACTAGCTTTTACAACACCAATTTTTTTACCCTTTAAATCTTCTGGAGAAGAGATAGCGGTATTCTTTTTAGCCACAAAAATTTGGGCGCCAGAGCGATAGTACGGATTTGAGAAACTAACAGCTTTTAAGCGCTCCTCTGTAATTGCCATACTACCCAGTATTACATCATATTTCTTCGCTTGAAGACCTTGAATTAGCGTTTCCCATGGGTTTGTAACTGGCGTAGCCTTCATGTTCATCTTTTTAGCAAGAGCTTCACCGATTTCTACATCAAAGCCGACAAGTTTGCCGTCATTTTCTTTATAGTTAAAAGGTTTGTATAATCCACTCATCGCATAGCGAAATTCTTTTTCACCATTTGATGAAGTAGTAGAGCTTTCTTTGCTACAAGCTCCTAGTATGAAGGATGTACATAGTGTAATGCTCGCAACAATGGTTAATAGTTTTCTTTTCATAAAACCCCTCCTATATATTGATCATACGGATGGTTTTAAGTATGTTATTGAAATATTTTATTTGGATGATTAGTTGTGCACCGTATGAATGTATTCCTTTTCGTTTGAAACAGAAGTTACATTATAAAACGTTGCGTAAAAATTGTTTTGCCCGTTCATGTGATGGAGCTGAAAAGAATTGTGCTGGCGGAGCATCTTCTACAATCTTTCCATCGTCCATAAAGATGACGCGATCAGCTACATCTCTTGCGAAATTCATTTCATGAGTAACAATAACCATTGTCATCCCTTCTTCAGCAAGTTCTTTCATAACTTGCAATACTTCTCCAACAAGTTCAGGGTCTAAAGCTGAGGTAGGCTCATCAAATAGCATAATCTTAGGGCTCATTGCAAGAGCTCGTGCAATGGCAATGCGCTGTTTTTGACCGCCTGAAAGAAGATGAGGAGTTACATCCGCTTTATCTTGAAGGCCGACTTTTTGGAGAAGTTGATTTCCAATATCTTTTGCATTTGCTTTCTCTAATTTTTTTACGTGAATAGGTGCTTCTATGATGTTTTCTAGTGAGGTCATATGAGGAAAGAGGTTAAAGTGCTGAAAAACCATACCGACATTTTCACGGACTTTATTTAAATTTGAATGCTTTGGATCAATCCGCTCACCTTGTAAGTGAATTTCGCCTTCATCGTACATTTCTAAAAAGTTAAGACAGCGAAGTAATGTACTTTTACCAGAACCACTGGCACCAATTAAAACAACAACTTCTTTTTCTTTTACTTCTAAATCAATTCCTTTTAACACATCAAGTGAACCGAATGATTTTACTAGATTTCGAACTTGAATCATACAAAACCCCCAGTTAAAAATATATTTTACAAATGTTGCCCCTTATTTCTGTTATTAGTCATAAATTGTCAGAATCCTTTATTTTTTTCGTGCAATTTGATATTCAAAGAAATAATAATTTTTAAAATCTCTATATCCTTCTATAATGAAAATATGGATAATAATATATAGGTAGTATTTATATTGCTTATAAAAAGGGGGAAAGAGAAGATGGAAAAAGAAAGGAAAACATTTTCTTTTGGATTACGTACACAACTTATGCTATTCACTACAGTTTTAGCTTTCATTACATATTCAACAAGTATATTTTTTATTTACGTGATATACGATTATTTTCAAAGTTATGTAAGTCAAACTGTATATAATATTATCGTTATGCTATTAGGGGTAGTATGGTCTGGAATTTTAGCATATGGAGCAGCTGTATTTTTAATTAAACCGCTTCGAAAGTTAGAGGAGGCGGCAAGAAAAGCAGCTGAGGGTGATATTCGTGAAGATGTTCCATTACCGAAGACAGATGATGAAATTAAATCTTTAAGTGTTGCATTTAATATGATGTTAGGAAACTTAAGGGGCATGGTAAAAAATATTGATACAACATTTTCGTATACAAATAATCAAGTACAGCAGATTAGAAAACAAACAGGCGAAGCAACGAAACAAGCACAGGGTGTATCTGAGACACTTGCAGAGATTTCTTCAGGCGCTGAGCAATCAGCGGCATCAATTCAAGCGATTGTTTCTGCTGTTGATACAACGACGTCTATTGCAAGTGAAGTAGAAGAAAAAGCGAAGCAGTCTGATACGTTGTCTTCAGAAATGGTTCAAGCTTTAGGGCATAGTACTCGTGTCTTTACGTCTTTAATTCACGGTATTCAAACATTGGCAAAAGAAAATGAAGATTCAATGCAAAATGTACAGAAGTTAGAAGAACGAATGAAACAAGTAGAACATATTGTGTCTGTTGTGAGTGCGATTGCTAGCCAAACGAATTTATTAGCACTAAATGCTTCTATTGAGGCAGCTCGCGCAGGAGAGCATGGAAGAGGCTTTGCGGTTGTTGCGGAAGAAGTACGGAAACTTGCTGATGAAAGTGATCATTCTGCAAGAAACATATCGCAGTTATTACGGAATATGCAAGATGAAGTACAACAAGTTGCAATGAAAATGACAGAACAAGTGAAAATAGCTAAAGAAGAGGCGCAGCGTGGAGAAGCTACGGAATTAATTTTAAAAGAAATGTCATCAAGTGTTATGGAAGTAGCCGATGCAACTCAGCAAATTAGTAGTTATATGAATGAACAAGTGAGCCACATTCATCAAACAGGAGCACAAACAAAAGCTGTAGCAGCAATTGCTGAAGAAACTTCAGCTGGTTCACAAGAAGTGGCGCGTGTGACGCTACAACAGTCTAAAAATATGATAGTAATCGATCAATTATTAAAGGATTTAGAGAAGCAAGCAACCGATTTGAAACAAACAATTGAACGATTTTCAATGTAAAAGGAAGAACAGAATGCTGTTCTTCTCTTTTTTATTTAGTTTGATTTAATATTTACAGTTAAACTATGAACGTTTCCGCAACATTCTTTTCTCTCCCTTTCGGATGAAAATTATAGCGAGCTATAATATTAAAAGGGGTGTCTTTTATGAAAAAAGAAAAAAGACAACGGTTAATTAAACAATTTGTAAAGGAGTATGAAATAGATAAGCAAGAAAGATTAGTAGAATTGTTAGCAAAAAAAGATGTATTAGTAACACAAGCTACTGTTTCTCGCGATATTCGTGAGTTAAACTTAACGAAGGTACCTTCTCAAGAAGGATTAATGATATATAAAGTTTTCTCAGAAGAGCATTTACAAACTGATATAAAGTTAAAGAAAAAATTACGAGAGGTTGTTGTAAAAATTGATTGTGTAGATCAATTAATGGTTATTAAAACATTACCTGGTAATGCACATGTTATTGGTGTTTTATTTGATGAATTAGATTGGAAAGAAAAAATAGGATGTATATGTGGAAATGATACATGCCTTATAATTTCACAGTCGAAATCAGATAGGGAGATTATAGAAGAAAGGTTAAATTTAATTATTTAGATGCAAAAATCCTGTTTTTAATTTTATTAAAAACAGGATTTTTGTTTAAATACGGAAGTTAAATATTCAACATATATGCGTAATATATGTATTTTTTATTGGGAAATCGAGATAGTTTGTTATAAAAATACATATTCGTATGATTTTAAAAAAATAACTTGTTTAATATTTCACAATGATAATGTGGATGATTTCACAAAGATGAAAGTGCAGAGCATTTATTATGTACTTGTAAGACATCAAACATATTTAAAAGGAGGTACAACAAATGAAACATCCGATACATGTTACTTCAGAAATTGGGGAATTACAAACGGTTTTATTAAAACGACCGGGTAAAGAAGTGGAAAACTTGACGCCAGATTATTTGCAGCAATTATTATTTGACGATATTCCATACTTACCAATTATTCAAAAAGAGCATGATTATTTTGCACAAACGTTACGCAATCGGGGTGTTGAAGTTCTTTATTTAGAAAAACTAGCCGCTGAGGCGTTAGTAGACAAAAAACTTCGAGAAGAATTTGTTGATCGTATTTTAAAAGAAGGACAGGCCGACGTAAATGTTGCACATCAAACTTTAAAAGAATATTTACTTTCCTTTTCAAATGAAGAATTAATTCAAAAAATTATGGGCGGTGTACGGAAAAGCGAAATTGAAACAAGTAAGAAGACACATTTATATGAATTAATGGAAGATCATTATCCGTTTTACTTAGATCCAATGCCTAATTTATATTTTACTCGTGATCCAGCAGCTAGCGTGGGCGATGGCTTAACGATAAATAAGATGAGAGAACCAGCGCGTAGACGTGAATCATTATTCATGGAGTACATCATTAAATATCATCCAAGATTTGCAAAACATAATGTACCAATCTGGTTAGATCGTGATTATAAATTTCCAATTGAAGGTGGCGACGAGCTAATTTTAAATGAAGAAACAATTGCAATTGGAGTATCTGCTCGTACTTCAGCTAAAGCAATTGAACGTTTAGCTAAAAATCTCTTTAGCCGACAAAATAAAATTAAGAAAGTGTTAGCGATAGAAATTCCAAAATGCCGAGCATTTATGCATTTAGATACAGTATTTACAATGGTTGATTATGACAAGTTTACAATTCACCCAGCCATTCAAGGGCCAAAAGGGAATATGAATATTTATATTTTAGAAAAAGGATCAGATGAGGAAACTCTTAAAATTACACATCGTAATTCTTTAATGGAAGCATTAAAAGAGGTATTAGGCTTAAGTGAATTAGTTCTTATTCCATGTGGAGGAGGAGATGTAATTGCTTCTGCTCGTGAACAATGGAATGATGGCTCGAACACATTAGCAATCGCACCAGGTGTAGTTGTTACATATGATCGCAACTATGTATCCAATACGTTATTACGGGAACACGGTATAGAAGTGATTGAGGTGCTAAGTTCAGAATTATCTCGTGGTCGTGGGGGTCCACGTTGCATGAGTATGCCAATTGTTCGTAAAGATATTTAGTATAAATAACGGAGAAAGTAGGGATGAAGCATGTTAATGACTAGACCAAATTTAAAAGGAAGAAGCTTTCTAGCAGAAAAAGATTTTACACAAGAAGAATTGTTATATTTTCTAGATTTAGCAGCAGAATTAAAAGAGAAAAAGAAAAATGGTATCCCGCATCATTATTTAGAAGATAAGAATGTAGCGCTCTTATTTGAAAAAACCTCCACTCGTACGCGCTGTGCATTTACGGTAGCATGTACAGATTTAGGGGCGAATCCTGAATATTTAGGGAAAGGTGATATTCAGCTTGGGAAAAAAGAATCCGTAGAGGATACAGCAAAAGTGTTAGGGCGTATGTTTGATGGAATTGAGTTTCGTGGATTTAATCATGAGACTGTAGAATCTTTAGCACAAAATTCTGGTGTGCCAGTTTGGAATGGATTAACAGACATGTGGCATCCAACACAAACACTAGCAGATTTATTAACAATTAGAGAACATGTAGGGAAATTGAAAAATGTGAAGCTCGTTTACGTTGGAGATGGACGAAATAATGTTGCTAATAGCTTACTAGTTGGTGGAGCAATCGTTGGAATGGATGTACGTATTTGTACACCGGAATCTTTATGGCCTGCACAAGAAGTAATTGATTTAGCAAAAAAATATAATGAACAGGTAATGATAACAAGTAATGTGGAAGAAGCTGTTGCGAATGCAGATGTAATTTATACAGATGTATGGGTGTCTATGGGGGAAGAAGAAAAATTTGCTGAACGTGTCGAGTTATTGAAACCTTATCAAGTAAATATGAAAATGATTAAAGAAACAGGGAATGAAAACGTGATTTTCTTACATTGTTTACCTGCATTTCATGATGTTGAAACGATGTATGGCGAAGAAGTTTATGAGAAATATGGGTTGAAAGAAATGGAGGTAACTGACGAAGTATTCCGCAGTAAACATTCAAAAGTATTTGATCAAGCTGAAAATAGAATGCATACAATTAAAGCGGTTATGGCAGCTACTTTAGGAAACATGGAGTAAAGAAGAAAGGGAGTCTTCCTTTCTTCTTTCTCCTCCTTTAGACACTATCATTCACTATTGCTTTTGTATTGTTATTGCAATTAAAGAGAGGTGAGTGGAATGGGTGAAGATAAGAAATTAGGGTTGTTTACACTAACGGCTCTGGTAGTTGGGTCTATGATTGGCGGTGGAGCCTTTAATTTAGCGAGTGATATGGCAAAAGGTGCTGGTGCTGGAGCCATTATTATTGGCTGGGTTATAACAGGAATTGGGATGATTGCACTTGGATTATCTTTTCAAAATCTAACTGTAAAACGGCCAGATTTAGATGGTGGTATTTTTAGCTATGCAAAAGCAGGGTTTGGTAATTTTATGGGATTTAATAGTGCGTGGGGATACTGGCTATCTGCTTGGCTTGGGAATGTAGCTTACGGTACATTATTATTTTCTTCATTAGGATATTTCTTCCCGATCTTTGAAGGCGGTCAAAATGTAGAATCCATTATTGGTGCAAGCGTATTATTGTGGTGTGTTCACATGTTAATTTTACGTGGAGTTCAATCAGCAGCACTTGTGAATTTAGTAACTACAATCGCAAAATTAGTACCTGTATTTGTATTTATTG
>NZ_JAKUDW010000083.1:0-23011 GCF_022662595.1 Bacillus cereus group sp. BfR-BA-01524
CATTTTTAATTTGTTCAAGTTTATCTTGTTCAAATAAAAGTTGTACATCATGCGTTTGCTTATAATTTCTTGATGCCATTTCGATAAATACTTTTGTATTTAGTTTTTTAGATAAATCGTTTACTTCAAACTCTACTACTCTTGTATCTTTTTCCTTATCCTCACTCACTACTTTTGCATCAACAAATGCGCCATCTTTTTCCGTTTGGAAATTTTTAATTAATGAGCTACTTTTTAGTGTTACAATTGCTTTTTTCTTACCGTTTTCTACTTTTAATACTCCTGGATTTACCATGTAAGTATTCATCTTAGATTCTTCATCTGTTTGATCTTTTAACACTTTAAATGGAATGCTGTACGCACCATCTGTAATTGTGTTAGAATTTGGTTGTTGATCTGGGTCAGGCTTTTGGTCGGGCTTCTGACCTGGATCGGTAGTTTCATTGGGATCTGGCTTATTAGCTGGGTCCTCTTTTTCATTTGGTTTTTCTACATGAATTGGTGTAATGCTATTTTGATCAAATGCAATACGAACGTCGTACTCATGATGATAATTTAAAAAATCAATATCTACTTTTACTTTTGCGTTTAATACCTTCTCTACATCTTCTACATCAAATTCTACTACTCTTGTATCTTTTTCTTTATCTTCACTAATTACATTTGTCGCAACTAGCTTACCTGCTTTTTCTGTTTCAAACTTCGTAATCCATGAACTATTCGTTAATGTAAAGGATACTTTCTTTTTCCCATCCTTCACTTTTAAAGTTCCCGGGCTTACTGAATATTGATTCATCATCGATTCTTCATCTGATGTATCTTTTAAAACTTTGAAGCCAATTGAATATTCACCGTCAGCCAACTTGGTAGCTGCTTGAACTGCAAGTGGTTGTAATGTTGATACGAATGTAAATATCATTAAAAACATAGCAACAATAATTTTTGTATACCTGTTCAATGGAACGACTCTCCCTTTTGAAAATTATTTAATACTGTTCCCATCAAATACAAAGCGAATATCATACGAAGCATTATAATTAATAATTGGAATATTAATTTTCACCTTGCCATTTAGTTTTTTTGACAAGTCAGCAACTTCAAATTCTACAACTCTAGTATTATCTTTTTTGTTTTCACTTAACACGGTTGTTTCTACAAATTGACCATCTTTTTCTACTTGGAAACTTTTAATAGAAGCACTATCTTTCACTTTAAATGAAACATATTGTTTTCCATTTTTAACTGTTAATGTTGCTGGGCTTTCAAAATAACTATTCATTCTAGACGATTCATCTTTATCGCCTTTCCATACAGTAAAAGCAATATTATATTTTCCATCAGCTAGTTTTGTAGCAGCCTTTGCCTCTTGTAAACCTAGTGTTGCGATAAACGTAAATAAAACAGCAAATACGGCAATAATCATTTTAAATTGTTTAAACATATATTCATCACCCTTCAAAAGATTTATTTACTCAATTTCACTTTACGAATTAAGAAAGCACCTGAAATAAGAATTAACGCTGCAAACAATCCAATACGTGCTTCATCGCCTGTTTTTGGGTTATCTGTTTTTTCAGCTTTTCCATTTTCATTTTTTGTTTCTTTGTTCGCTTCTTTAGCTGTTTCCTTACTCTCTGCTTTTGTTTTCTCTTCTTTTACTTGTGTATCTGTTTTCGCTTGATCATTATTTTTTGTTGTAGCAGCTACGCCGTTATCGCCACCTACAGCTTTTACATTTGCATCAAAAGCAAAACGAATTGTGTAGTGGTGGTCATAGTTTGCATTTGGTACAACAACATGAATTTTTACAGCTGCTGGTTTGGATAAATCATCTACTTTAAACTCTACTGTTCTTTTATCTGCCGATTCATCTTTACTAACAACTTTCGCATCAACAAAATCCCCGTTCTCTGGTGCTTTAAATTCTGTAATCCAAGCACTATGATTCATCGGAACTTGTACTCTCATCTCACCGTTTTTCACTATTAATTTTGCTGGCTTTTCAAAATAGTCATTTGCCATTGAAGCTGAATCATTTTCCGCTTTTTGAATTACGTAATTAATATCGTAAGTACCATCAGCTAGTTTTGCTGAAGCATTCCCGTATGGCATTACAAGAAAAGCTAGCATACATACGAACGTTATAATAAAAGCGGGTAATACAGAAACCTTTTTCATTTTTCTTGTTTCCTCCTTGGTTATCTTTCACTTCACTTTTTGAAAATGATAATTATTCTCAATTTATAAGAAAAAAATAATCTCTTCTACCTATTATTTAATTAGCATTCTTTTATGTAACATAAGTATTATTGATTATCATTCTCATTGAATGTTAAAAATAATATCTCACCCTATTCCTTGTATGAAGGCATAGACACTGAGAAAAAATTACAAAACTTATTTATTGATTATCATTCTCAATATAAATCAAAAAAAATAAACTATCTCTTCTCCTCTTCTTTCACCTCTTCCCCCTAACAACACTTTAGTTATAGAAACCCCTTTTCCCTCACTTCCCTTCCAATATTTCCACAACTAAGTCAATCTTAGCCTACTCATAAATTTTTTGTCAACTATATTACGTATAAAATTTTTAATATCTGAATTTCTCTATATATGGCTTTTTCTACAAAAAAAGAGACTTTCTATTATAGAAAGCCTCTTTTCTCTATTTTTCTACAGCAATTTCCTGCTTTTGAAACTTAGAAACTATATAACCAAATCCTATACCGATTATGCCTGGAACTAACCAACCAATTCCTACACTATATAATGGAATCTTATCTAAAATAGGTGCTAGCGCTGCAATTTGAAGGTTTGCATTGTGTAACCCATCAAAGAAACTTATTGCAAATGCTCCTACAATCCCGCCCACATACATCGCTAATGGAAGACGAACGTAGTTTTCAACAAGTGATAATACGATAAGTACGATTCCAATTGGATAAATGGCGATTAAGATTGGTAATGCTAATGCATTTAACTGAGTTAACCCAAGGTTTGCTACCATAAATGCTAATACACAGAAAATGAAAACGACTTTTTGATATGAAAGCTTTGGTAATAAGGAAGAGAAATACTCTCCACAAGCTGCAACAATACCTACAGAAGTTGTTAAACATGCTGCTGTAATTGCGATCCCTAGTAATAAAGTTCCGTAGCTACCAAATAAATGATTCACGACATTTGTTAAAATAATTCCTCCGTTTGCGCCCATTCCAAGTGACACACTAGAAGCTCCAAGATAAGCAAGCGCTAAATATACAAGTAGTAAACCAAGCGCTGCAATAAATCCTGCAAAGATTGTTACTTTTGCAATACTGTTTTTATTTGTAATGCCTTTTTCTTTTAACGCATGAATTACAACATTTCCGAATACCAGTGCTGCAAGTCCATCTAAAGTTAAATATCCATCAATAAATCCTTTAAAGAGAGGAGCACTATACGCTTCTGTCGGTGCACCAAATTCTCCAATTGGTGTAATAAGTGCTTTACCTACGATAATTGCAATAACAGCTAATAGTATTGGAGTTAGCACTTTACCAATACGACCCACTAATTTCGAAGGATTTAAAGCTAAATAGAAAGTGACTGCAAAGAAAATAAGTGTAAAGATAACAAGTGGATATGACTGACCAGCTATCTCACTTGGTAAAAACGGTGCAACACTCATCTCATAAGCTACTGTTCCTGTACGCGGCACACTTACGAATACGCCTAAACATAAATAAATTGCAGTGATAAAAACAAGTGCGAATATAGGATGTACACGTCCTGCTAGCTCATTAATATCTCCCTTTAAAGCTATAACAATTACTCCTAATAAAGGTAGTCCAACCCCTGTTACGATAAAACCAAACAGTGCGATCCATACGTCCGTTCCAGCACCTTGCCCTAACGCTGGTGGAAAAATCATATTACCTGCACCAAAAAACAGTGCAAATAACATTAAACTTATTGCAAACATCTCTGAAAACTTTAAAGTTGATTTCATTTCTGCTAACCTCCTAAAATAATTAATTGACAAAATATTCTGAATCTAAATCCGTCACATATCCTCTTTCAAGCATACTTCCCCGTAAAAGAACGCAAAAAACACCCGTCCCTAACAAAGGGACGAGTGTTGAAATCGTGGTTCCACCCTTATTCTAATAAAATGAATTTATAGCAAAATAAGCTCATTTTATAGCTCGTGTAAATTGATAACGGTTTTATCCGTCAAGAATTACAATGCATCATGCATGCAGTTCACTCTTGAAGTTTAGAGGTGGTAAGCTTGTCTTTTCGTATTAGGAAGCTCACAGCCTAAGGCTCCCCTCTCTGAGAATCGTAAAATACAACTCATGTCCTCATCATTACTTTTATAAAATATCTTGTCGAAACTTGTTGTTTTTTATTATATGGGCTATTTTTTAAAAAATCAATAGTTTTATTTTTTCTGACAAAAAAATATAGGGAGAAAATTTTTCCTCCCTATAACTGCCCTTTTAATATCTCTAATTCCTCAGTTGCAATGTTCCGCCATTTTCCTACTCCAAGCTCATTTAGCTCTATATTCATAATGCGCACTCGCTTTAGCTTTATTACAGTAAATCCGAAAGCACGACTCATTCTACGAATTTGCCTGTTCATTCCTTGCGTTAAAACGATACGAAATGTTGATTGATCGACTCTCGTCACTTTGCACGGCTTCGTCATACCATCTTTAATCTTTACACCGCTGGACATCTCATCAATAAACCAGTCCGTAAAAGGTTTATCGACTGTGACAACATATTCTTTCTCGTGTTCGTGATCACCGTGTAAAATTTGATTGGCAATCGCGCCATCATTCGTTAATAAAATAAGTCCTTCTGATGCTTTATCTAATCGCCCAACTGGAAAGATTCGCTCTGGGTAATTGATATAATCAATAATATTATCTTCAATATGATCAGCTGCTGTACAAGTAATCCCGACTGGTTTATGAAAGGCTATGTACACCTTTTCTTTCTCTTCTTTTACAATAACTTGCCCATCAATCGTTACAACATCACCATCGCTCACAAGTGCACCGTGCGTACATATTTCGCCATTAATAGCCACGCGTCCAGCTTTAATAAGGCGATCTGTCTCGCGTCTTGAGCAAGATTTTGCTTCGCTTATGTATTGGTTGATTTTCATGTTTTGTTCCTTTTCATATATAATAAAAACGTCAATCTATGGCAATATCATTATGCCACGATTGACGCTTTTTCACTTCGCAAAAACAACTAAATAAATAACCCCAATCACCAAAAATATTCCACAACAAGCTAACAATACTTTTGCAAGTTTGTCCATAAACATATAATGGTTTCCCCTTTGTTTCGTTGTTTGCTATTTTAATTCGACAACTGTTACGCCTAGGCCTCCCTCGCCCATGTCACCGTAACGGTAATTCTTCACGCCGCGGTGCTTCTTCAAGTAATCTTGTACACCTTGGCGAAGCGCTCCTGTTCCTTTACCGTGAATGATTGATACACGAGGATAACTTGCAAGCTGGGCATCGTCTAAATATTTTTCAACGCGCATCATTGCATCTTCATAACGTTCACCGCGAAGATCAAGTTCCAATGAAACGTGGTAATCTCTACCCTTCACACTTGCGACTGCTTTTTTCTCTGTTTGTTTCGGTGTGTTAATGTATTCCATATTAGATTCTTTTACTTTCATCTTCAGAATACCGATTTGTACGCTCCACTCTGTATCGCTTACTTTTTCAAGTAATTGACCTTTTTGACCGAACGTTAATACTTTTACTTCATCGCCTGCACGTAACTGTTGTTTCGGCGCAGTGTTTTTCACGTTTACTTTTTGTTTCTTCACAAGCTCTGGCGCTGTTCCTTCTAGACGGCTCTTCGCTTCAATAAGCTCATGGTCTTTCACATTTACAAGCTGTGCTTTACGCAATTGACGAAGTTCTTGAATAATACCTTCTGCTTCTTTCTTCGCAGCTTCGACTTTTTCTTCCCCTTCTTTTTGCGCTTTTAATAGTTTTTCATCACGCTCATCGTTAAACTCAATAATTTGACGTTGCAACTCACGATGAAGTTTCTCAGATTGTTTGCGAAGTGCCTCTGCTTCGTTCCAGTCACGCTCTGCATTCTTTTGACTTTCTTCTAACTTCGCAATCATATTCTCAATTTTGTTTGTATCTGTACTAATGTGGTTACGTGCTTGGTCAATAACGCGATCAGATAATCCAAGGCGCTTCGAAATTTCAAAGGCGTTACTACGACCTGGTACACCGATTAATAATTTATACGTTGGGCTTAATGTGTTCACATCGAACTCAACACTCGCATTAATAACTTGCTCACGGTTATATCCGTACGCTTTTAATTCTGGGTAATGCGTCGTAGCAACAACACGAGCACCACGATTACATACTTCATCTAAAATCGAAATGGCTAGTGCAGCACCTTCTTGCGGGTCTGTTCCAGCACCTAATTCATCAAATAAAACTAAGCTTTCAAAATCAGCTTTTTCTAAAATATCTACAATGTTCACCATATGTGAGGAGAACGTACTTAAGCTTTGTTCAATCGACTGCTCATCACCAATATCAGCAAAGATATTTTTAAATACACAAATCTCTGACTCATCCATTACTGGAATGTGAAGGCCAGATTGCGCCATTAATACACAAATACCAACCGTTTTCAGCGTAACTGTTTTACCACCTGTATTCGGTCCTGTAATAACAATTGTTGTGAAATCTTTACCTAGCATAATGTTATTTGGCACGATAATTTCTGGATCGATTAGCGGGTGACGAGCTTGTCTTAAATCCATATAACGCTCGTTATTTACGATTGGTTTCGTTGCTTTAATTCGCTTCGCATAAAAAGCTTTCGCAAAGATGAAATCAAGATTTGCAACTACTTCTACGTTTGATAAAACGATATCGGCTTCTACTGCCACTTCTTCTGTTAACATTAATAAGATGCGTTCAATTTCTTGTTTTTCTTTCACACGTGCTTCTTGTAGTGCATTATTTAATTCTACAATTACTTGTGGTTCAATAAATAACGTTTGTCCAGAAGCAGATTGATCGTGAACAATACCGCCATATACGCCGCGGTATTCTTGCTTTACTGGGATTACGTAACGTTCGTTACGAATCGTTACAATCGAGTCAGACAGCATCTTTTGTGCGTTTGAAGAACGCGTCATATTTTCTAACTTTTCACGAATACGGCTTTCCGCAGTACGAATTTGAGTACGAATACCACGCAGTTTATCACTCGCGCTATCGACTACTTCACCGCCATCACCGATGCAATTTGTAATTTTCTTTTCTAAATCATATAAAGATACAATTTGAGCGACGTGAGTTTCTAAAATCGGAAGCTCGACACCGTTATCAGCCATATCTTCAATGAAACGTTTCATATTACGACTACCATACATCGTATTCGCAATATCAAGTAGTTCATTCGGGCTTAACATACTTCCAATCTTTGCACGCTTCACATTTGAGCGAATATCCGTAATGCCACCTAATGGTGCACTACCTTTTAAACGAATGACTTTCGCTGCTTCATCCGTTGTATCTTGCATTTCTACAATTTCTTCAAAATCAGTGCTCGGCACTAAATTCTTCACTTTATCACGGCCAAGTGAAGAGGCTGTATGTTCAAGTAATTGTTCTTTTACTTTATTGTATTCTAATACACGCAACGTTCTTTCTAACATGTTGCAGGTCCCCCTTGTGTTACTTATTACGTTTAATATAGTCTAATAAACGTTCAATATCCCATGTGTTAATCACGTTATCTTTTTGAATCCAACCTTTACGTGCTGCAGCTACACCTGTTTCCATATCTTCTAACATTTCAAGTGTATGAGCATCCGTATTAATCGCTACTTTTACACCAGCATCTTGTGCTTGTTTTAATAATTTCGCGCTTAAATCTAGACGGTTCGGATTCGCATTTAATTCTAAAACTGTATTTGTCTCTTTTGCGAGTTCAATTAATAAATCTGTATCTACATCATAACCCTCACGGCGCCCGAGAAGACGTCCTGTCGGATGGGCAATCATTGTGACATGTTTATTCTCAAGTGCAGTACGCAGACGTTTCATAATCGTTTCACGGTCTTGTGAGAAGCTAGAGTGAATCGCTCCAATGACATAGTCTAATTCTTCTAATACTTCATCATCAAAATCAAGCGAGGCATCTGGTAAAATGTCCATTTCAATTCCGCGTAAAATTGTAATGTCTGGATACTTTTCATTCATACGTTCAATTTCTTTCGCTTGCTCACGAAGACGCTCTTTCGTTAAACCATTCGCTACTTTCAAGTATTGCGAGTGATCAGTAATCGCCATAAACTTGTATCCACGAGCACGGCACGCTTGTACCATTTCTTCAATAGAAAAAGCACCGTCACTCCAAGTTGTATGCATATGTAAATCACCTTGTATATCGGAAAACTGAATTAAGTTTGGATACTCTTTAATTAATTCAATTTCTTTTCCATCTTCACGCACTTCTGGCGGAATAAATGGCAGACCGAAATGAGCGAAGAAGTCTTCTTCAGTCTCAAATGTTTTCACTTCACCTGTTTCCAAGTTCTCTACACCGTACTCACTAATTTTCTCGCCTTTATCTTTTGCGATTTGACGCATTTTTACGTTATGGTCCTTTGATCCTGTGAAATGGTGAAGAGTTGTAATAAACTCTTCTGGTTTTACTAAACGAAAATCAATTGAAATATCATATTCATATTGAAGACGGACAGAAACTTTCGTATCTCCACTCGCGATTACTTCAATCATATTATCGAATTGTAGTAAATGCTCACGTACCGCTGCTGGTTCTGTCGTTGCAATGATAAAATCTAAATCTTTCACTGTTTCACGAACACGGCGTAAGCTACCAGCGCGAGAGAAACGAATTACTTCAGCAACATTCGACAATTTCTCCTCTATTTCCCCGGCAATAGGCAATACCATCGCAATTGGTAAACGCTCTGGACGAGAGCCTACTTGATCGATTGCTTCTAATATTTTCTCTTCTGTCTTCTTACCGAAACCTGCTAAAGCCTGTACTTTATTTTCCTCACAAACAGCTTTTAGCGATTCCATATCAACAACACCAAGTTCTTTATATAACTTAGCTACCTTTTTACCACCAAGTCCTGGTAGTTTTAATAACGGCAATAAGCTACTTGGTACTTCTTTCTCAAGTTCTTGTAATACTTCAGATGTTCCCGATTCTATATATTCTTGAATAACGGCTGCTGTTCCTTTTCCGATTCCTGGAATCTTTGTGAAATCTTCAATTTCAGAAAGACTACGATCGTCACTTTCTAATGCTGCTGCCGCTTTACGAAATGCAGATATTTTAAATGGATTCGCACCCTTTAGTTCCATAAAAAGTCCGATTGTCTCTAATAATTTAATAACTTGTTTTTTATTTACTTTCATCATTGCCCCGCCTTTCTTTCATAGAAAAAAACTTCTCTTTCCGAAAAAAGAGAAGTTATACTCTGCTACCTGTCTGCCATAGTTCCTTCACCTTTTCAGATAGAATCGGTGTATCGTCTACAATTATTTTGCTAATTGATGATTTTTGTAATGGTGTTTGTACTTGTTCAATCGGAAGTATGTTTCCAATGATAATTAAGACAAACAAAATAATATATACTTCTAAAAATCCGAGGATTGCCCCCGCAAACGCATTTACTTGCTTTAAAACCGGTATTTCTGCAAACATATTTAACAAATTACCAAGTAATGAAAGTGCAATTTTTGTGATAATAAACAATATGATAAACGCAAGCGCTTGATAAAATACTGTCTCAATATTATTTGCATCAATCCATTCTGGAACAGATACGTTTTTATCAAATGGATACGGAATAAATTTCGCAAGTGCTGGCGCTAAATCTTTACAGTACCAGTATGCAACAAGGTATGCGATAATAAAGCTTGTTAACTTTACAAGTTGCAGAATAAACCCTCTGCGTAAGCCGAGGAAAAATCCCATAACAAGCAGTAAAATGATAATAATATCAATCATGTTATTCCATTCCTTTTTTTGTCATACTTTCTTTCAATTTCTCATGTTCTTCTTTTAATTTTATGTAATCGTGTATGACGTTTACCGCCGTCAATACCGCTAGTCTACTCGTGTCAAGCGAAGGATTCTTGGCATTGAGTTCGCGCATTTTATCATCCACAATCGCTGCTACCATGCGGATATGACTTGTACTTTCATCGCCAACAACTGAATATTGCTGACCATAGATTTCTACATTAATTCGACTTTTCTTTCCCTTTTGTTGTGACAACTCACCGGCCTCCAATCACGTACAGAATCCTAAAGTTTATCATACCATGAACCTTCATAATATGGAAACAGAAAGAACAATCCGATATGATAAAAATAACAATATAAAAAAAGGGGTGACCATTATGTCAAATTCTATCGTAATTCAAACAAATTCTACAGTAATTGAAGACATGAAACAACAATATAAACATTCGCTTAGCCCGAAAACTCCGCAAGGCGGAATCTTCATGGCAAAAGTGCCATCTTGCACAATCACAGCGTATAAATCTGGAAAAGTAATGTTCCAAGGAGGCCGCGCTGAAGCAGAAGCTTCTCGTTGGCAAACTGTCTCTCAAACACCCAAAACAGCTGTAAAAAAATCTGTTGATTCCCACCGTTATGCACCGCCTGCTTCCATCAGTACAATGTCTATTGTAGGGTCTGATGAAGTTGGTACGGGAGATTTCTTTGGACCGATGACAGTCGTTGCTGTATATGTAGATGCAAAGCAAATTCCACTACTAAAAGAACTTGGTGTAAAAGACTCTAAAAACTTAAATGACGATCAAATTACTGCCATTGCGAAACAACTTCTACACGTTGTTCCTTATAGCTCCCTTGTCCTTCATAATGAAAAATATAACGAGCTATTTGATAAAGGAAACAACCAAGGTAAGTTAAAAGCTTTACTACACAATAAAGCTATTACAAACTTATTAGCTAAAATGGCACCTACAAAACCTGAAGGCGTCTTAATCGATCAATTCACACAACCTGATACATACTATAAATATTTAGCAAAACAAAAACAGGTACAGCGTGAAAATGTTTATTTCGCTACGAAAGGTGAAAGCGTCCATTTAGCAGTAGCCGCTGCTTCTATTTTAGCTCGCTACTCATTCGTAAAACAGTTTGACGAACTAAGTAAAAAAGCTGGTATGCCACTTCCAAAAGGTGCTGGTAAACAAGTTGATATTGCTGCAGCTAAATTAATTCAAAAGCTTGGTAAAGAACGATTACCCGAGTTTGTGAAACTGCATTTCGCTAATACGGAGAAGGCGTTTCGCTTATTAAAATAGTATCGACAAAAACAGGAGCCTACAAACTCCTGTTTTTTGTTTCACCCTACTATTGTCCTTATAGTTTTGTTACAATTATAATATACAGATTATTCTGACATATAAGGAGATTCCCATTGCTACTTCTACAAATGATTCTAAATATTTTACTAGGTGATCCACATGAAAGACAGTTCGAAATTAGGGAAAACATTCAGCTACTAAGTGAACAACGAGAGTTCAACGATTTAATAGAGCGTTATGGTCGATCTTTTTTATTAAACTTTCGGATCCGCAGGTTTATCGGGAAACACGATGCCCGCTTGTTAATACATAATCCAGCAAAACTACAACACTTCTGTGAGGAACTTGAATGTATGATTAGAAATAGGAGGTTTTTCATATGAACGCTGTAAAAGTAAAAAAGGTACTTTATGCTTTCGTACACATCATAGGTCCTCTTTCTTACCTCACTATTTCTACCATTTGGGGAGCTTTCTTCACTACTAAATCCACATTCGAAAACATATCTGATAGCCTTCATCTATTACGTGTTCATGAGTTTACTATGATTTTTCTATTTAGATCGATTAGACAAAGATGTAGATAAAATTACAAAAGAAATTAACGATAAGAAGATGTAATACATGAAAAAAGGAGAGTCGCCAAGACTCTCCTTTTTTATGTTAGCTTCGTTTCTGCTTCTTATTTGATGAAGGTACTTTATGTGAACCTGTTTCATGTGTCGTCGTTCCTTGTCCTTCTACTTCTGGAGAACCAAGGCTTGACCTTGAATGATCTTTTTTCACTTTTTTACTCATTTATATTCACCCCTTCGCGTTACTTTTTGCTACGAGATAATAAACTATGCAAAATAAAAAGCGAGAGGAAACCCTCTCGCTTTTTCATATCTTAAAACTCAGAAGAACCTGGAGTTCTTGGGAATGGAATTACGTCACGGATGTTAGCCATACCAGTGATGTACATTAGGAAGCGCTCGAAACCTAGACCGAATCCAGCGTGTTTTGTACCGCCGTATTTTCTAAGTTCTAAGTACCACCAGTAGTCCTCTTCGTTCATACCTAATTCTTTAATTCTGTCTACTAAAACGTCCATTCTTTCTTCACGTTGACTTCCGCCGATTAATTCGCCGATGCCAGGAACTAGAAGGTCAGTAGCAGCTACTGTTTTTCCATCTTCATTCATACGCATGTAGAACGCTTTAATGTCTTTCGGGTAGTCAGTTACGAATACAGGGCGTTTGAAGATTTCTTCTGATAAGTATCTTTCATGCTCTGTTTGTAAGTCAATACCCCATTCTACTGGGTATTTGAAGTCAGCACCTGATTCTTGAAGTACTTTAATTGCTTCTGTATATGTGATGCGACCGAAGTCAGAGTTAATCACGTTGTTCATACGCTCTAGAACTGTTTTATCAACGAAGCTGTTGAAGAAGTCCATTTCTTCTGGTGCATGCTCTAATACATATTTCATTGCATATTTCAGCATATCTTCTGTAAGATCCATTACATCGCCTAACTCAGCGAATGCAATCTCAGGCTCAACCATCCAGAACTCAGCAGCGTGGCGAGTTGTGTTTGAGTTTTCCGCACGGAATGTAGGTCCGAATGTATATACATCACGGAATGCTAATGCATACGCTTCAGCGTTCAGCTGTCCACTTACTGTTAAGTTTGTTTCTTTACCGAAGAAGTCTTTTGATTCATCAACTTGTCCGTCTTCACCTTTTGGTACGTTGTTTAAATCTTGTGTTGTTACGCGGAACATTTCGCCAGCACCTTCTGTATCACTACCAGTGATGATTGGTGTGTGAACATGTACAAATCCACGCTCTTGGAAGAACTGGTGAATCGCAAATGCTGCGATAGAACGTACGCGGAACGTTGCAGAGAATGCATTTGTTCTTGGACGTAAGTGAGCGATTGTACGTAAGTATTCAAACGTATGACGCTTCTTTTGAAGTGGGTAATCAGAATCTGATAAGCCCTCGATATCAATTTTTTCTGCTTTAATTTCAAATGGTTGCTTCGCTCCAGGCGTTGCAATTACTTTACCTTCTACTTTCACTGAAGAGCTAAGTGGAAGCTTTGCAATTTCTTTAAAGTTCTCTAATTCTGTATCGAAAACGATTTGAACGCTTTTGAAGAAGCTACCGTCGTTTAATTCGATGAAACCAAATGCTTTTGAATCACGTAAGTTACGAATCCACCCTGATACTTGTACTGTTTGACCTGCATACTTTTCTGTATCTCTATACAGACTTTTTACTAATGTGTTTTCCATAGTGAAATTCTCCTTTGCTGATATATTTAAATACAAAAAAACCTTTCATCCATAAAGGGACGAAAGGTTAAACTTCGCGGTACCACCCAATTTGTCATAAAGACCAACTTTAACTCGTATGTAATACATACTTCCCGGTTTGTAACAGGCCGGCTTCCCGTCTAAGTCTACTCTTGAATACAAGATTCAATTTCGGTTAGCAACTCCAAGGTGTTCTTCACATATACCGCCTCATCAGGCTCTCACCGCCCCTGACTCGCTTTGGATTATAGTATATACTACTTTTCCTTATCATCGTCTTTCATTTTGTTAAACTAAAATTAATGTACTACATTCGAGAGAAAGATGCAAGATGCCAGAAAATATATAAGCGATTTTTGTAATATATCGACTTACCGACATCTGTCGACGATTGTGCAATAAAAAAAATTGCCGGAATGAATCCGGCAATTTTCTAATTACTTACGTAACTCCGCACCAAATTTCTCTTCTACCGTTGTTAATACACGGTTATGCGCTTCTGTTACTTCTTCATCTGTTAACGTACGTTCTGCATCGAAGTAAGTCATAGAGAATGCAAGTGATTTCTTGCCTTCTTCCATTTTTTCACCTTCGTATAAGTCGAATAGTGTTACGTCTTTCAGAAGTTCTCCGCCAGCTTCAGCAATGACTTGCTTCATTTCACCAGCTTTTGTTTCTTTTGTTACCACAACAGCCATGTCACGTGTCATAGATGGGAAACGCGGAATTGCTGAGTAGTAAGTTTCTTCAGCGTCTGCACCGAATACTTTTACAAGAGATAGTTCAAATACGAATGTATTTTTCACATCTAATTGTTTTTCTGCTTCTGGGTGCAATTGACCGATGAAACCAATTACTTCGCCATCTAATACGATGTCAGCTGTACGGCCTGGATGCATACCTTCACGTTTTGCTGGTGCATATGTGATTTGGTTTGAAACGCCAAGTACGTCGAATAGTCCTTCTAGTACACCTTTCATAACGAAGAAGTCTACTACTTTCTTCTCACCTTGCCATGCATGGTGAAGAGCAAGACCTGTCATAACACCTGCAAGGTGTTGTTCTTCTTTCGGAAGTTCTCCTGCTTCTGTTGGTAAGAAGATAGAACCTACTTCGTATAAAGCAACGCTGTCGTTTTTACGAGCAACATTGTATGAAACTGCTTCTAGCAATTGTGGCACTAAGCTTAAACGAAGTTGGCTACGCTCTTCGCTCATTGGAAGCGCAAGGTTTACAGGTGCTTTTTCGTTTGGCTCAACCATGTATTGTTTCGCTTTGTCAGCGCTTGTTAATGAATACGTGATTGCTTCATATAAACCAGCACCTTCTAAGAAGCGACGTACTTTACGACGTTTCGTTTGTGCTGATGTTAATTTACCACGAGTCATCGTTCCAGAAGGTAATGTAACTGGAATGTGGTCATAACCGTATAGACGGCCCACTTCTTCTACTAAGTCTTCTGAAATTGTAATATCAGGACGACGTGCTGGTACATTTACATGGAATGTTCCTTCTACTTCTGTGAATGGGAATTTCAAGTTTGTGAACATTGTACCCATTTCACTCGCAGAAATGTTTGTACCTAATACACGGTTTACTTTTTCAGCAGTAACAGATACTGTACGCTCTTGTACTTGTAAGTTGTCAGCTTCTACTACACCTTCAAGTGCTTCTCCGCCAGCGTATTTCGCCATTAAAGCAGCTGCGTGTTGAATTGCTTCAAATGTACGTGTTGGGTCGATTCCTTTTTCGAAACGTGCACTTGATTCACTACGAAGACCTAAGTCTTTTGATGTGCGACGCACTGTTTGACCTGCAAAGTATGCAGACTCAATTAGAACGTTTACTGTCTCATTTGTAACTTCAGAATCCGCTCCGCCCATTACACCAGCAACAGCTAAAGCTTTTGTTCCGTTTGTAATTACAAGGTGGTGGCTTTGTAATGTACGCTCTTGATCATCTAAAGTTTCAATTTTTTCGCCTTCTTTTGCAAGACGAACAACGATTTCTTTTGAACCTAATTTATCGTAATCGAATGCATGTAACGGTTGACCGTATTCCATTAAAATGTAGTTTGTAATATCAACTACGTTGCTAATTGGACGAATGCCAGCTGCCATAAGACGAGTTTGCATCCACATTGGTGATGGACCAATCTTTACGTTTTTAACCATTTTTGCAATGTATAATGGGTTTTCTTCTTTCGCTTCTACACTTACAGAAATATAATCAGAAGTTTTTTCTGCTGTTTCTTGTAATTCGATAGCTGGAAGTTTTACTTCGCGGCCGTAAATAGCAGCCACTTCATATGCAACACCTAACATGTTTAAGCAATCTGCACGGTTTGGTGTTAAACCAAGCTCAAGTACTTCATCGTGTAAGTTTAAAATTTCAAGTGCATCCGCACCAACTTCAGCGTCACTTGGGAAGATGAAGATACCATCTGCATAGTCTTTTGAAACTAACTTTCCATCAATGCCAAGCTCTTGAAGAGCACAAACCATACCGTGAGAAGCTTCACCACGTAGTTTTGCTTTTTTAATTTTGAAGTTACCAGGAAGTACAGCACCAACTTTTGCAACTGGTACTTTTAAACCTTTTGCAATATTAGCAGCTCCACAAATAATTTGAACTGGTTCTTCTTCACCGATATCGATTAAGCATTTGCTTAATTTATCAGCTTCTGGGTGTTTTTCACATTCTAATACGTGACCAACTACAACACCTTTTACACCTTTATTTAATACTTCAACGCCTTCTACTTCAATACCACTTTTCGTGATTTTGTCTGCTAGTTCTTGTGCTGTTACATCTTTAATATCTACATACTCTTGTAACCAACGATATGATACGAACATATTTATCCTCTCCTTCCCTTACGCTCGTTTGAATTGTTGTAAGAAACGTACATCATTTGTATAGAAATGACGAATGTCATCTACGCCGTATTTCAACATTGCGATACGCTCTGCGCCCATACCGAATGCGAAACCTTGATATTCTTTTGAATCATAACCAGCCATTTCAAGTACGTTCGGGTGAACCATACCTGCGCCTAGAATTTCAATCCAGCCAGTTCCTTTACAAGTGCCGCAACCTTTACCGTGACACATCATACAAGAAATATCCATCTCTACAGATGGCTCTGTGAATGGGAAGAAACTTGGACGAAGACGGATTTCACGATCTTCACCGAACATCTTTTTCACGAATACTTGCAGTGTACCTTTTAAGTCACTCATACGAATGTTTTTATCAATTACAAGACCTTCAATTTGCATGAACTGATGTGAATGCGTCGCATCATCATCATCGCGGCGATACACTTTACCAGGACAGATAATTTTGATTGGGCCTTTTTCTTTATTATTTTCCATCGTACGTGCTTGCACAGAAGATGTATGTGTACGTAGTAACGTTTCTTCTGTAATGTAGAATGTATCTTGCATGTCACGTGCTGGGTGATCTTTCGGTAAGTTTAGTGCTTCGAAGTTGTAGTAGTCTTTTTCTACTTCTGTTCCTTCAGCTACTTCATAACCCATACCGATGAATACATCTTCAATTTGTTCAACAACAGCTGTTAACGGATGGTGACAACCTGTTTCAACAGGACGACCTGGTAGTGTAACATCAATTGTTTCCGTAGCTAATTTCGCTTCAATTACTGCTTTTTCTAAGTTACCAATTTTGTCTTCTAGACGCGTTTGAATTGCTTCACGTACTTCATTTACTAATGCTCCCATACGTGGACGCTCTTCTGCTGATAATTTTCCCATGCCGCGTAATACTTCTGTAATTGGACCTTTTTTTCCTAAATACGCTACGCGTACGTCGTTTAAGCCCTTTAGCTCTTTCGCTTCTTCAATAAGCTCTAACGCTTTTTGCTTTAGCTCTTTTAAACGTGCTTCCATTTTGGAACCCTCCTAATTTTAAAAATAAAAAAACCTCGCTCCCAAAAAGGGACGAGGTAAATTCGCGGTACCACCCTAAATTGACAGAACAAGTCTGCCCACTCATTAGTTATAACGATCAATTCTGACCGGAACGCCTTTACATATATATGGTCCTGGCGTCAACTCCAGAGGTGAATTCACTTCCGTCTACCATAAGAATGCTTTCAGTCTAAGGCATTCTCTCCCTATATGGCGATTTTGTAAGTTACTCTTCTCTATCAACGTTTTTCGTTATTTAACTTTTAATATAATATACTTCAACTTATTATAAGAAGTTTTTTATTTGTTCGCAACTGGGCTTTGCAAATAATACGTTAAAATCCCTGCTGCAACCGCAACATTTAATGATTCTGCCCCACCGTAAATCGGAATATACAAGTTTTGATCCGTTTTTGCAAGAATTTCTTGGCGTACGCCATTTCCTTCATTTCCAACAATTAATGCAAAACTTCCGGCCGGAGTTACTTCACCATACGGAACTCCATTTTCAAGAGCTGTTCCATATACAGGAACGTTATTTTCTTTTAACTTGTCTACCCATTCTTCTAAGTCCCCTTTTACAATTGGTAAGTGGAAAATAGAACCTTGTGTAGAGCGGAGTACTTTACTATTGTAAACATCAACACAACCTTCTCCAAGCACAACGGCGTGAATACCAGCTGCATCAGCTGTACGAATAATTGTTCCTAAATTACCTGGGTCTTGCAGGCCATCTAATAAAAGGAATTTCCCATCAGTAAGAGCTACTTCTTTCTCATGCTTCTCACAAACAGCAAATACACCTTGTGTCGTTTCTGTTTCACGAAGTACTTTTACAATCGCCTCAGGTACGATATACATTTCCACATCATTAACTGTCCAATCTTTCGGAAGATCCGTCTGATCTGAAACGATAAGTTCTGTTACAATTCCTGCCTTCAAAGCTTCCTCGACTAAGTGGAATCCTTCTACAAAAAATAAACCTTTTTTATCGCGTTCTTTTTTCGTTTGCAGCTTTTTCCACTGCTTTACACGCGGATTTTGTACTGAATCAATGTTTTTCATAATATGTATTTCCCTCTCTTCTTGTCTTATCATTATAGCCTATTTTTCATACATATTTACATAAAAAAGAACAAAAACTAACGTCAGTTTCAATTCTGAAGAAGAGGTGAAAGCAATGAGTTTTAATTTACGCGGTGCCGTATTAGCGAATGTATCTGGTAATTCACAAGATCAATTACAAGAAACAATTGTCGATGCAATTCAAAGCGGTGAAGAAAAAATGCTTCCAGGCCTTGGCGTTTTATTTGAAGTTATTTGGAAAAACGCTGATGAAAATGAAAAGCACGAAATGTTAGAAACACTAGAGCAAGGATTAAAAAAATAAGCAATTTGAAAATCACCTTCGCATAAGCAAAGGTGATTTTTTTTACGGAAAAATTTTTCTTCTCCTAAACATTTCTACTTTACTAACGAACTATGATGGAGTACAATGTTCAAAATACATTTAAACCGATCGATTTTTCTTCGTATACATCATTAGATAAAAGGAGTGAATGTTTTATGCACCGTATTACGCTTGAACAAGTTTTTAAACATCACATTACACAAAAATACGTAAACCGTTCTGGAATGGTCCACGCGATCGCTGTCGCTTACCATGCGTTTCACCTAGCCAAAAAGCATCACGCCTCAGTCGATGCTGCGACAAAGGCCGGTTTCCTTCATGATATCGGACATCATACGTGGTACACAGGCGGCGAATGGGACTATGACTTATATAAAAAGAATGATATCCATGCAATTAAAGGCGCAGAAAGAGCACATAAATTGCTTATTAGATTGGGAGAGCATCCAAAACTAGCAAAAGAAATTTCTATCGCAATCCTTCTGCATACAGATTCTTTCTTAGTGGAACAAGAAATTGAAAGAACATCTCTTCAAAGCATTATTAAATGGGCAGACGAAGCAGATGAAGAACCAGGCGGAGCTCATCATTATAGAACGATTTCTTATGAAAAAGCACTTAAAGCTATTCAGCAATTAGATCGATTGGTAGAGCGTGAATTGCAAATAGAGCAAGCCAAATTGAATAACAAGGCAGAACATAGTTATCAATGAGAAAGAGGCATCACTACAGGGTGATACCTCTTTTATTATTTTATGGAAAATAAACCTTTATCCCGCATTAACGGGCAGTAAGACCCCCACCTCGAAATTCAGCAAAGACGAGGAAGTTAGGTGGGGAATCAACTGCCCGTAAAAGCCCGATTGGTGAGGGCTGATAATCAGTGGGGGATGAACCTCCCCAATGATTAAAGTTTCACTTTATATGTAATATTTAAATGTTACATTCAAAAACAAATTACTTTATAATTAAATATATAAATATAACAGAGGTGATTTTACAAATGCAACCCGCTACACAGCTTTCTAATGAACAGAAATACTCTATGTCATGGGGACAATTTATTAGCTCCGTTTTATTCGCTTTTTTCGGAACCGGACTTATTACTGTGTTCCTCGCAATGCCATTAGCAATTTATACAGCAGGTCTTACAGATAAAAAACAAGTTGCCCTATATGAATCTATTGCAAATACTGCAAGTACCGTATTACAACTAGCTGTATTGTTATTCTTCATTTTTAAATTCGAACCCGCAAAAAAATTACTACTAAAATCTTTTAACTTTAAAACACTGAAAGAATGGCGCACATACGTATACTTACTTCTTTTCTTCGTTATCAACATCATACTCAATTACATCTTGTTAAATTATGTGTTCCAAGACGCAACAAAGCAGCAATCTTCCGCACTAAGCTTAGACGTCTTTAAGCAATATCAAATATTATTACTTCTCAGCTTTGCAATACTCACACCCATTTTTGAAGAACTTATTTTCCGTGGTTTTATACTTCGCTTCTTCTCAGAACGCTTTCCATTTTGGATTGCAGCCATCGTAACAAGTTTCTTCTTCGGTATCGCTCATACATACTCACTTGGGGTAATGGTAATTACTTTCTTTATGGGATTATTAATGGCCATTTTATGTAAAAAAACAAAGTCCATTATTCCAGCTATGTTATTTCATATTATGAATAACATGTTGGCATTCTTGAGTTGAAAGAGGTATCATCGCGATACCTCTTTTTACTCTTTTCTCATAACTTCAAACTCTTCTGCGGTTAGCGTTTTTGATAATCCGTATTTGTACTTCTCATTTCTATCAATTTATACATATTTATTAATAATATCCAAAATAAACCTTACGTAGTAAAATATAGCTTATTACATAAAAGGAGATTATATATGTTTAGCTTCCTTTGGATTGTTTATATGCCCCTTCTTGTTTTATGCGGATTTTTCGGTGGTATTTTTTTAATTATTACTAGTATTAAACATCGGAAATTATTTATTGGTTTATTGGGGGTACTTAGCTTTTCCTTTGTAACGCTACCTTTTGTTTTTTGGAGCATGGGGGTGAATAGCGAGACAATCCTCCCTATTTCAACTACTTTATATTGGATATTGTTTTCTTTAACTGGATTATCGGCAGGAGTAAGTGGATTACAAGCAAAAATTAAAAGTATACGCAACATAGGATTTATTATTTTTATTGCGGGACTACTGGGGGTTATTTTCTGGGAACTCATGTCTGCAGGTGATTCATTCTATATCTAATTGAATACTTTTATAGGAAAACAAAAAGCAGGGAAATTAATTCCCTGCTTTTCTATTTGGTTTATTGCCTGATTGTAAGAAGAACGATAACACCCAAGCAATACCTGCTAGTATCGTTGCAATTAAGAAGGCATCGTTAATACCGTTAATTGCAGATAGCTTTGAAATTTGTCCATATAATAGTTGTGTGCTCATCGCATCTCCTGCTTGAGCTGATCCAGCTAAAGCAGCTAAGCTTTGACCCATGCCGTGTACTTTATCAACTAATATTGGGTTTGAAGTTGTTAACATGTTGCCGTAATCTGCTACGTGAGCAGTTGTTTGTTGCGTCATAAGTGTGATTAAAATCGCTGTTCCGATTGAACCAGCTACTTGTCTTGACGTATTTTGCGTTGCTGTACCGTGAGAAATTAATTTCATCGGCAGTGCGTTCATACCAGCTGTCATAATTGGCATCATAATGAATGACATACCAATTGAACGTATAATATAATCCGTCATAATAACGCTATATGGTGTATCCATTGATAACTTCGTAAATTCATATGTCGCGAACGTTGTAATAGCTAACCCAACAATCGCTAACGGACGAATACCGTATTTATCAAATAATTTCCCTGCAATAGGTCCCATAATACCCATGATTAATGATCCTGGGAGTAATAATAAACCTGATTCAATTGGCGTAAAGCCGCGAATATTTTGCAGATATACCGGAAGTAATAACATACCTCCAAATAACGCCATCGTTACAATTGCGTTAATTAGTAAAGTGAAAGTAAATACTGGATATTTAAATACTTGTAAATCAAGCATTTTATTGTCCGTTGTTAACTCTCTCCAAATAAATAATGCTAAACCAATTACACCAATGATAAGTGAAATAACAACTTCTGCACTAGTCCAACTATTATTTCCAGCCTCACTAAATCCGTACAGTAAGCTACCTAGTCCAATACTTGAACTAATTACACCAAATACATCTAATTTCGTTTTAGACACTGGTTGAGCGAGTGTAAAGAATTTTAAAGATAGGAACGTAATAATTAAACCGATAATAAACATCGCATAGAACATTAAGTTCCAGCTATAGTTTTCAATAACCCAGCCTGTTACAGTTGGTCCAATAGCTGGCGCTAAAATCATTGCAACACCTAGTAATCCCATCGCTGCTCCGCGCTTATGAGGCGGGAATAACGTCATAAAGATGTTCATACCAACTGGCATTAAAATACCTGCACCGACCGCTTGAATAATACGACCTGTCATCATCATTGTAAAGTTTCCTGATATAGCACAAATGATAGACCCTACAGTGAAGAATAACATTGCTGCTACAAATAATTTACGATACGTAAATCGTGAAACTAAAAAGGCACTAATCGGTACTAAAATACCATTTACAAGCATAAATCCTGTAATTAACCATTGCGCCGTTGAAGTTGATACGTTAAATTCATTCATTAACGGAGGCAATGCAACGTTAATGATTGTTTGGTTTAAAATAGAAACGAACATGCCGAGAATTAATACTGTTACAACTGCTTTTACATTCACATTCTCTATAGGCATAGACGTTTGTTTTTTCGGCATTTCTTTTTCTTGTTTTACTTCTTCTTGCTTGCCTGTTTCTAATTCAACTACATTAGAAATTTCTACTTCTTGCTTTTGTTCATTTTCTTTTTCTTCTGCTTCTAGCTTACTTAC